>JAZNMO010000110.1:0-10478 GCA_045579665.1 Lachnospiraceae bacterium | reverse complement strand
AATGTTTCAGTATCTTACATCTAAACTAAAAAGGCACCTTTCAAAAAAAGAGATAGGTATCTTGGACATCCAAGATATCTATCTCGATTATTAGCTAGGGACTGCTTTTGCGCTGAGTGCTTTTTTCACAGCCCCTTTTTTTGGTATTTAATAAATTCGATGTTCCAACAATCTTTTCTCATATTCATCATGCGGCAAAGGCTTGTCGTAGAGGAAGCCCTGTACCATATGGCAATGGAGCTTCTTTAAGACGTCTGCCTGCATGGTGGTCTCAACACCTTCACAGACTACCTGCATGCCAAGGTCACAAGCCATATTAATGATGGTCTTGATGACTACCTCGTCTGCCTTATCACTTCCAAAGGAAGCGTGTAGAAAGGATTTATCCAGCTTGATAATTTTGATATTCAAATTCTTAATCAGGTTCAGAGAGGAATAGCCTGTACCAAAGTCGTCGATGGCAGTATATATGCCGTGTTGATTCATAGTATTGATAAAGTCAGCCAATGCCTCAAAGTCCTCATAGCCTGAGGATTCCGTCAGTTCTATTTCAAGGTATTTTGAATCGATTTGGTATTTTTCTATAATGGATAAAATATCCTTTGCAAGCTGTCTGTTATGCAAATGGAGCTTTGAGAAGTTGACGGAGGTACGAACGGGTTCGATACCTTGATCAAGCCAGCCGCGGATGTCCTGACATACCTTTTCGAAAACGTAGAAATCTAAAAGGCAGATAGTACCTTCCCGCTCAAATACAGGTATAAAATCAGCGGGTGGAACAAGCTGGTCATCACGAAGCCAACGAACCAAAGCTTCACTTCCGCAAAGTGTCATAGTATTCAGATTTACCTTTGGCTGATAATATACAATAAACTCTTTGTTTGTCATAGCCGAAGGGAAGGATGCCGCTACTTCCTTATCATGAACAGCTTTTTCGAGCATACTGTCACGAAACCAGATAGTGTTATGATAGACAGAGTTTCTGGCTATTGTAACGGTAATGGTGCTTCGGTTCATAACATCATTCATGGTATCTGCTTCCTGAATCGGGTAAACACCTATATTGGCAAGGATATCAATGGCATTGATGGAATCAGCCAGCTCCATATGGAGACGGACAGAGGAAACATAGGAAAGAAAATTGTCAATGCGCTCGTTTTTGATAAGAGCAATAAAATTGTCCCCGCCTAATCTTGCGAATAATTCATTTTCTGATAGGATGCTCATAACCTGCTGGCAGTATTTACGTAAAAGAGCATCTCCGGTTTTGGTTCCGAAACGCTGGTTGATATACTTGAAATTTTTAAGGTTTAAACAGGCGCAGGTATAATGGTGCAACAGATTTTGTCCCTTTAACATAGAACCATATTGAACCAAACCGGCAGTATTAGAGGCACCTGTCAAAGCATCACTAATGGCAGCCTGTCGTACCAGACTTGATAGGCGCGCCCGGCCACACAAAATATAAATATTACGAATTAAAAAATGAATGTCCTGTGCTTCTTCGTCATTCCATTGATAGTCTGCGCATGGAAAACAGCTTATGAGAACAGAACCATGCTCGCCAGTGATAAAGTGGTCAGCAATAGAAGCGTCACTATAACCCTGAGAGGATTCGAAAATGGTCATCTCATGGTGTATGGCATGTGGTGTATGCTGATTGGGGGGCGCCTGCAATTCCAAAGTCATCCTGCCAAGTCGTATAGTAGATGCCAAGGCGGGAAGATTCTTTGCAATATGCGGAATCAAATCCTCTATGGAATTAAGATTTTCAGGAATACCTTCAAGAAACTGAAAATATTCATTGCTACACAATTTCATTCATATAACCTACTTTCTGTATAGATAGTTATAGTTTAGCTTGTTACAGGCAAGAATGCAAGAGATTAAATCAGTTAAAAAAACAAAGAAACAGATAAAAATAGAAAAAGGGAATAAAATATCAAAAAACAGTGCAAATGCAACAAAGAAATGTTAAAATAAAAGAAAGCACTAAGGGGATATCGGGTTTTTGCTGAAGGAGCAAGGTATTAAGTGTAGGAGTGCGGTGTATGAATTATAGTTTGTATTTTGCGGTTTGTTCTATTGTTATCAGTATTATTTTGATTACATCTATTTATATGAAGTACAGAATGCTGACCAAGGAGAATCTGGTTCTAAAGATTTTGGTATGGTTCGTATTGGGCTTTAATCTATTGGATTTACTGGTGGGAGCCAATGGTAAGGTGTATGATATGTCAGGCGGCTGGGTTATGGTAGTTAACTCCATATTGTGGCTCTTTAGACAGTTGATTTTAACAGGATATGTGGTTTGTGTGGCATCTCATGTGGATTCAAGAAAGAAGCTGCCAAGAGTGGTAAGTGTGCTTCTGGTTGTATGTAATCTATATGGAGCGGGATTGCTTGTTGCCAATATTGGAAACGAATGCCTTTTCTGCGTGAATGAAGCGGGCAATTTGATAAATGGTACAGGTGTTGCACTGTATTATATTATGGAGCTGGGATTCTTTCTGATTGGTTTAGGCTACTTGACGGCAGTACAGAAGTATTTGGATATGCCACGACGCATTGCGTTATATATTTTTATGGTTATGCCTTATGTTGGAATTTTGTTGCAGTACTTTATGGGAAGTGTACATCCGGAGGGACTTGGAATTACACTGGGAGTATTGTGGCTGTATTTGAATTTGCCAAAGGCTGACAGGTTAGTAGACCCTAGCACCAATACATTGAATCAATATGCTTTGGTGAACAAGCTGGATTCTGTAGAAGCTATGGGATGGGAAGAGCATGCATTGGTAATTAAATTCCGTGACAGAAATGTTTTGAAAGACACCTATGGATTGGATGTGTATCGGAAGCTGCTATGGGATGTGGCTGCTCTTTTGATGAAAAGGGTATCGAAGGAAAATGTATTTTATCTTGGTGATGCAAGATTTGTTGTGATGATTCCAAAGAACGAAAAGGATGTAATGGAAAAGGCAAACAGTATCTTGCGCGAATTGCAGAATCCTTGGAATGTTTATAATACCGAATTGACACCTTGGGTTGTGGCAGCGCTGCTTGAAATGCCGCAGGATGCCAAGAATATGAATGATATCTTTAATTATTTGGAGTATCTGGCAATTATGCCTGCGCTAAAGGATGGCAAGGTTTACGAGGGTAAGCATTTGGATGTTGCTTATATGAAGCGTTATGATGAGATTGAAAAGGCAATAGACAGAGCTTTGCAGCAGACCAGCTTTGAGGTGCATTATCAGCCGATTTACAGCCAAAAGGAGAAAAGAATCGTGGCTGCGGAGGCGTTATTGCGAATGCATGATGACGAGATGGGATATGTATCGCCGGAGGAGTTTATTCCGATTGCAGAGAAGAATGGTAAGATTATTACCATTGGTCATGTAGTGCTGGAGAGTGTTTGTCAGTTCCTACAGCAGACCAATATTGAGGACTATGGCATCCGCTATATTGAGGTAAATTTATCGACACTGGAATGTATGCAGGAGGATTTACCTCAGGAGATAGAGGAGATTATGAACCGTTATCAGGTAGACCCGTCACAGATTAACTTAGAGATTACAGAGACAGCACTGGCTCAGAAGCAGGAGATTTTGGCTGAAAATATGGATAAGATTAATGATATGGGCGTAACCTTCTCCTTAGATGATTATGGTACTGGATATTCGACTATGACTTATATGATGACATTGCCGTTTAAGATTGTTAAGATTGATAAGTCTATTTTGTGGTCTTCGTTTGAAAATGAAAGAGCGATGATTGGGCTTAGGGCAAGTATCCAGATGATTCGTGAGATGAATATGGAAATCGTTGTGGAAGGTGTAGAGTCTGAGGGAATGGCACAGCGTCTGGAGTCATTGGGCTGTGATTATCAGCAGGGCTTCTATTATTCAAAGCCTTTACCGGTAGATGCGTTTTTAGATTTTTTGCGCAAATATAATAAGTAAGATTTGTTTGACAATACATAATGCCTAAACTATAATAAAAGTGCTGGTTTTAGAGACCGGCACTTTATTTGTTCATCACAAATAAAGTGCTGATGTGGGATGCACATGCATGATATGCAGGCAAAAGCAAGGAAGATGTCGCATAAATGCGACACTTTTGCAGCGCTGAATGTGCTTTGCACATTCTAATAAGATGCGTAAAATAATAAACCACTTTTTAGATGGTGGACAATATATGATATACGGAGGAAGTAACGTGAAGAATTACGGAGTAAACGAGTTAAGAAGAATGTTCCTTGATTTCTTTGAAAGCAAAGAGCACTTGGCAATGAAGAGCTTTTCTTTAGTGCCTCACAATGATAACAGCTTATTGATTATCAATTCAGGTATGGCACCTTTAAAGCCATATTTTACAGGACAGGAGATTCCGCCAAGACGCAGAGTGACTACCTGCCAGAAGTGTGTTAGAACAGGAGATATCGAGAACGTTGGTAAGACTGCAAGACATCTTACTTTCTTTGAGATGCTCGGTAACTTCTCATTTGGTGATTATTTCAAGCATGAGTCTTTGGCATGGAGCTGGGAGTTCCTTACAAAGGTTGTAGGACTTGAGGCAGACAGATTATATCCTTCTATTTATTGTGAGGATGATGAAGCATTTGATATCTGGGTAAATGAGATTGGCGTTCCTGCTGAGAAGATTACACGTTTCTACCGTGACCCTGAGACGGGTGAGTGTGATAACTTCTGGGAGCATGGTGCAGGTCCTTGCGGTCCATGTTCGGAGATTTATTACGACAGAGGTATTAAGTACGGCTGTGGTAAGCCTGATTGTAAGGTTGGCTGTGACTGTGACCGTTTTATGGAGGTATGGAATAACGTATTTACACAGTTTGATGGCGATGGTAAGGGTAATTATGCAGAGCTTGAGCAGAAGAACATTGATACAGGTATGGGACTTGAGAGACTTGCAGTAGTTGTTCAGGACGTAGATACTGTATTTGATATTAATACAATGAAGGCAATTCGTGATAAGATTTGCGAGGTTGCAGGTGTTGAGTATCAGAAGGATGAGAAGACAGATGTATCTGTAAGATTGATTACAGACCATATGCGTTCTTCTACATTTATGATTTCAGACGGTATCCTTCCATCTAACGAGGGTAGAGGATATGTATTAAGAAGATTAATCAGACGTGTTGCAAGACATGGAAGATTATTAGGTATCGAGGGCAAGTTCTTAACAAAGATTGCCGAGACTGTTATTGATGAGTGTAAGGATGGATATCCTGAGCTTCATGAGAAGAAGGACTTCATCTTCAATGTACTTGTACAGGAAGAGGATAAGTTCAGTAAGACTATCGACCAGGGACTTAGTATTCTTGCAGATATGGAAGATGAACTGGTTAAGACAGGGGCTAAGGTGCTTGCAGGCGCAGATGCATTTAAGCTATATGATACTTACGGATTCCCGATTGACTTAACAATCGAGATTTTGGAGGAGAAGGGCTTTGGCGTTGATATGGATGGCTTCCAGGCTGCTATGAAGGAGCAGAAGGAGACAGCACGTAAGGCTCGTAAGGTAACAAACTACATGGGAGCAGATGTGACTGTATATGAGTCTATTGACCCAAGCATTACATCTAAGTTCGTTGGATATGATAGATTAACACATACTTCTAAGGTTACTGTATTAACAACAGAGGATGAGATTGTTGGCGCATTAACAGATGGGCAGACGGGTACTATTATTGTTGAAGAGACTCCATTCTATGCTACTATGGGTGGACAGGAGGCAGATACAGGTGTGATTACACTTGCAGATGCATGCTTTGAGGTTAAGGATACTATCAAGCTCTTAGGCGGCAAGGTAGGACATGTTGGTGTTGTTACCAAGGGTATGATAAAGGAAGGCGATGTTGTAACTCTTACAGTAGATGAGACAAGAAGAGCCGATACCTGTAAGAACCACAGTGCAACACATCTTTTACAGAAGGCATTAAGAACTGTTCTTGGCAGTCATGTAGAGCAGGCAGGTTCTTTGGTAAATGGAGACAGATTAAGATTTGACTTTACACATTTCCAGGCTATGACAGCTGAGGAGATTGCTAAGGCTGAGCAGATGGTTATCGAGCAGATCGCAAAGAATATCACTGTTGATACACAGGAGATGACTTTGGATGAGGCGAAGAAGACAGGTGCCATGGCTTTGTTTGGTGAGAAGTACGGTGAGAAGGTTCGTGTTGTTAAGATGGGCGATTTCTCTACTGAGTTATGTGGTGGTACTCATGTTGCCAATACAGGTGCAATTATGGCATTTAAGATTGTTTCTGAGAGCGGTGTTGCTGCCGGTGTCAGAAGAATCGAAGCATTAACAGGTAATGGTGTATTTAATTATTATAAAGATTTAGAGGCTACTATCGAGAAGAGTGCGAAGATTGTTAAGACAACTCCTGCTTCTTTAACAGAGAAGCTTGAGAGCTTAATGGCAGAGATGAAGGCACTTCAGAGTGAGAATGAGTCTTTAAAGAGCAAGGCAGCTAAGGAAGCTCTTGGTGATGTTATGAATCAGGTAACAGAGGTTAAGGGTGTGAAGCTTCTTGCGGCTAAGGTATCAGGCGTTGATATGAACGGCTTAAGAGACTTGGGAGACCAGCTCAAAGATAAGCTTGGCGATGGAGTTGTAGTGCTTGTATCAGATGCTGATGGCAAGGTAAACATGGTTGCTATGGCAACAGATGCAGCTATGTCTAAGGGTGCTCATGCAGGTAATCTGATTAAGGGTATCGCAGCACTTGTTGGCGGTGGCGGCGGTGGACGTCCAAATATGGCACAGGCTGGTGGTAAGAATCCGGCAGGTATTGATGCTGCAATCGCTGAGGTAGCTAAGGTGCTTGAGGGTCAGATACAGTAATTAGATGTTTAATACGATATAAGTATTTGCGGATAAAAGAGCTTGGATGGTTTTCGTAACTGAGTCCAAGCTCTTTTGCTAGCTGCATATAAGTAGAACACATAATTGAGAGATAACAACAATATTTAATAAATTCGTAATATTAATGTAAGCTAATTGATTGACAAATAATAAATCCATGGTAAAATATGTTAGTGTGTAATAAAAGGAAGAGACCTTTGGGTGAAAATGTATAAAACTGAATAGTGTGAGGGGGAAGAGAGAATATAAGAGAGAGTTGAGAGAGTAATTTAATATGTTATATTTGGGTAATGCAGTAACAAATGTTGGTAATGTGAAGGCAGTGAATCAGGATAGTCTGACACTGAAGGTTGCCAATACAGAACAGGGGATGGTATGCCTTGCTGTCGTATGCGATGGGTTAGGTGGACTTGAATCTGGAGAGGTTGCAAGTGCAACTGTTATTAGAGCGTTTGAAAATTGGTTTATAAATAATATCTCGTCATTGGGAGGAGTCCGGACTGAGGACGTTGTTGAACGTACTTGGAAAGAACTTCTTTTTTTCGTGAATAAAAAGATAATAGATTATGGTAAGGAGAATCATATTAAGCTGGGAACTACGGTAACGGCAGTTCTTTTTGTACAGGATAAGTATTATGTCGTACATGTAGGTGATAGCAGATTGTATAGAATAAAGCAGATTGTACAGCAGATAACAAGAGACCATACTGTTGTAGAGCAGGAGAAAGCAACTGAGGCAAAGACGGAAGTTTTGGGATTGTCTTCTATGAATAGCAGTAATGTTTTGTGGCAATGTGTAGGTGTTACACAGGATTTAAAGCCGGATTTTATCATCGGCGAAGTGGAGGCAGGAACAAGTTATTTGATTTGTTCGGATGGATTTAGACATGTGATAACGAATAAAGAAATATTTGAACGTTGTAATGTGGATGGTAATGCGACAGATGCGGATATAAAGGATAATTTAGAGTATCTGGTTGCTTTGAATATGGAACGTGGAGAGAGAGATAATATTTCAGCGATACTGGTAACGGCGGATGAGTAAGTGGTTTGCTGTGAGAAAGGCGTAGGAGAGCATGTTAGAGATTGGTTCGGTTATAGATGGAAAGTATAAGATACTGAGTGAGGTCGGACATGGCGGAATGAGTACAGTATACCTTGCGATTAATGAGAAGGCAAATAAGCCTTGGGCTGTCAAAGAGGTCCGTAAGGGAGGCGTACAAAACTTTGAGGTGGTTCGTCAGAGTCTGATTATGGAGATGGATTTATTAAAGAAGCTACAGCATCCTAATCTCCCGAGTATTATAGATATTATTGATCAGGATGATAATTTCCTGATTGTTATGGATTATATAGACGGTGTGACTTTGAATGATATGCTGAAGGAAAGCGGAGCGCAAACGCAGGAGAATGTTGTGAATTGGGCAATACAGCTGTGCGATGTGTTGGATTATTTGCATACGAGAAGACCTCCTATTATTTATAGAGATATTAAGCCGTCGAATATCATGCAGAAGTCTGATGGAAGTCTTGTATTGATTGATTTTGGTACGGCTAGAGAATTTAAAGAAAGAAATATTGCGGATACGGTTTGTCTTGGTACGCAAGGTTATGCAGCACCAGAGCAGTTTGGAGGTCAGGGGCAGACGGATGCCAGAACTGATATTTATGCATTAGGAGCGACCTTATATCACTTGTTAACGGGCCATAATCCATCAGAGCCACCGTACGAAATGTATCCGATTACAACATGGAATAAGAATCTGTCGAGTGGTTTGGAAAATATTATATTAAAGTGTACCCAGAGGAATCCGGCAGATAGATTTCAAAGCGCGCAGGAGCTTAGAGATGCGTTGGAGCACTATAAGGATTTAGAGATTCCGGTGTTGAGACGTTATAAAAGAAATATTGCATTGTTTTTTACAACTGTTTTTTTGACGGTATGTGCAGGTGCGGTATCATTGGGCTTTTCAGTTGCAGCGCAGAGTCAACAAGAATCAGAGTATGATTATTTATTGGAAATGGCAGAGATGACAACCAATAAAGAAGAAACGATTAATTATTATTTGCAGGCGATAAAAATGGATAGTCAAAGATCCCAGGCATACACGGGATTGGTAGATATGTTTTTGGAAGATGCGGTTTTCTCATTAGAAGAAGAGAAGGTTTTGCTGCAAATTAATGCAAGTGTTGATAAGCATTTGCAAAAGTTTAATGAATATGACCCAGAGGGGTATGCTCAGTTATGTTTTAGTATTGGTAACGCATATTGGTTCTATTATGAGAGCGAAGAAGGAAGGCAGTCCAATGCAACGGCATGGTTTAAGGCGGCAGCAAATATATATGAAGGAATGCCGGAGAAAGAGATGGAATATAAGCGTTGCTCCATTTATGTAGAGATTGGAAATTTCTATAAGAAGATTATCGCAGCTCAGATAGAAGGTACAGACGCCGGAATGTATGGTGAGTATTGGAATAATCTTTGCAAATTAAAGGCATATAACGATGAGATGCCGGATAGAGATTTGATTACCTTGAGGTTATATAAGGAAATTGCATCAAGAACAATAGAGTATGCCAGATATTTGCGAGAGGATGGTATTCTGTTAGAGGACATTAATGCAGTTTTTGGTGAGATTAGTGAATCCATGGAAGCTATGCAGGAACAGGCGACAGGAACGGTGCATGAGGAAATTGAAAAGATACAGGAATTAATAAAGGTGTCAAAGCAGATGCTGGCATCAAGCTACAAGGGAGGAGAATAAGATGTCGATAGAACAAATGTTGTTTACATCAAGGCTTTTCCTAGGGCTGATGATTGTTGGAATAGTGGTTTCAATATGTTTATTCTTTTTGTTAGAAGTGAGCAAGGCATTACATATTGTTACAGGCCGTACCTATAAGGTACGAAAAAGTAAATCTGGAGTTACTCAGAATACGAAGACTGCACAAACCGTAAGGAGAAGTGCGCAAGTATCAAATAAACAGCATATAAAATCTGAACAAGGTGCTTTGGATGCAGGGAAGGCGACGACAGTATTGACCAGAGTTTTGGATATGAGTATGCAGAGTTCGAGGGAGAGCGAACCCACAGCAATTCTTTATAATGGGGAGTTGGAGCAGACGGTATTACTTGAAGCCCCTAAAGATAAAATTGAAATGCTGATAGATATCACCTTCATTCATACAAAGGTGATTATCTAGGCAGTAAGAAAGATTGAAGGAAGTTAGAAAAATGAAAAAGAGTTTTAAGAAGTGGATGAAAAAATTTGGATGTGTGATATTGGCAACATCTGTGTTAGCATGTTCGATACCGAACCAGGTATATGTATACCCTGGACAGGTGGTATATGCAGATGAAGAGAATAACACAATGGAAGAGAATGGCTCTCTAGAAGAGAGTGGCTCTTTTGAAGAGAGTAGCGCTTATGAAGAGAGTAGTTCTTTTGAAGAAAGTAGCTCTTTTGAAGAAAGCACTTCGGAAGAAGAGACTGTTTCGGAAGCAGATAGTACTGAGGAAGAGGTAACAACCGAGGAAGAGGTAACAACCGAGGAAGAGACAACAACTGAGGAAGAGA
>JAZNMO010000109.1:0-9663 GCA_045579665.1 Lachnospiraceae bacterium | reverse complement strand
TCGACTTAAAGCCCTAATAGGTTTCATAGTAGAAAGCATTGCGCAGGGTGTTAGATTTTCTTAGTGCTTTTAGGATATATAGGAATCTGCCGACTGGACGGAGGCAGAAGGCATATTTTGAGCCACGGGCGGCGAATATATGCCGGTTCCGTACATAGAGAACACTAAAATAAAAGCGCCTAGAAAATCTTAGCTCGGAGCATCAGCTTTCGAATGAAACCTGTTAGGGCGGGTGCCGAGAGAGTTCAGCTAAACCTAAATTTTATTGAGTAGAAGGGAATATATAGTAAAGAAAACAAGTGAAAAGAAAAGAGCCGGACGCATAGACGCAGAGCCAATTATCTAACAGATAGTTGCTCTGCGTTTTTTTGAAAATGAGAGGATGAACGGTATGGAGAATATATCTAATCGTATAAAACAGGTTTTACAAAAAGAATATGGTCTGGAAGTAACTGCACTGGAGAAAGCAACAGTAGGTGCAGGCTCGAATACATGGTTTGTGACATGTAAAGAGGGAAGATATGTGATGAAATATCCTAGTGAAAGCAAGATGAATCATCCGTAGCAGGAGCCTAAGCTGTGTGTGTTTCTTGTGGGATGTGGCATCCCTGCCTGTCAGTTCATAAAGAATCAGCAGGGGGAATATCTGTCAAAGGATGAGCAAGGTAAAGTATTTCATGTGCAGAAATATATAGAGGGTAAGATGTATGAATGGAATACCGCACCAAGGTGGCTTCTTAGGGAGTCAGCAGCTATGCTTGGACGAATCCATACGGTATTAAAGAATTATCGGGGGCTGCCAATAGGTATCGGAGAGGATTTCTTCCGCTATATGACACCTGAAAATGCGTTGAAGTCCTATGAAAATTCCTTACGAATTGCGATGGAACAAAAGGATGAGGAGATTATTGATGATTTGCAGTGGCGTATAAGACTTATGAAAAGATTTCCCGCATACGAATTCGACATAAGAAGACTGACTTGTCAAAGTACTCACGGAGACTATTTTGTTAGCCAGTTACTATGCGGAGAAGATAAGATTCAGGCCGTGATTGACTGGACGACAGCCTTTGTGCATCCTGTGGTGTGGGAAATTGTAAGGTCGTATGTGTATGCCGCTCCTTCTTGCAAGGATGGTGTTATTGAGATAGAAGAGTTTACACAATATGTGGGTGAATACTGCAAATATGCCGAGCTTTCGGATTATGATATTGATAATATGGCAGCAGTGTTCTATTACCAGATTGCAGTATGTGATTACTATGGCCAGTATTATGGAGCACAAGCGGATAATAGATACATTTATTTACAGCAGGCGAAGCTTTCCACGAAGCTTTTAAAATGGTTTGAGAAAAATGAGGAGGAATTAAAACAATGCTTACGTCAATATTTGAAGAAACAATCGTTACAGGTAATTGGCAGACAGTAGAGAATGCCGGACGGGAGGGACAGCCGATACTATTTCCAATTGGTGTCATAGAGGAGCATGGGCCACATTTGCCGCTTGGTTCAGATATTTATTGGAGTTATTTCATGTGTAAAATGGTCAAGGCTGTTCTTGAGAGAAAGGGAAAGAAATGTGTGATAGCACCGCCGTATTATTGGGGCGTGAATTATTGCACCGGTGGTTTCCCGGGAAGTTTTTCTTTAAAGCCTGAGACCATGCAGCAGGTTTTATTTGAGTTGTTTGAGAATTTGAAGAACTTTGGATTCTCGCAAGTTTATTGCTTTAGCTATCATGGGGATGCAAAGCACGTGAAAGCGATTGTGTCAGCAATTCAGAGAGCCAATGCAGAGCTTGGCATTCGTGTTAGATTAGTACTGGAGGCTATGGATTTGCGATTATATGGTTGGACGGGTGAGGAAGATTTTCTGTTGGTATCAGACCCATCATATCCAGAGGAATGGTTTGAGGAACAGGAGCCTTCAGAGCAAGGATTATTAGATATTCACGCAGGAGCATTTGAAACAGCTGTGATGAATTATATGTGTCCTGGGCAGGTAGATTTGGAGTGCGCGTGTAAGCTGGAATCATCTTCGTTAAATCACGAGGGAATGAAGAAATGGTTACAGGGCGGCGAATCAACAAAAGAAGTAGTTCCTTTAGGGTATGCGGGCAATCCCGCAGGATATGAGATGGTAAGTAAGCATGTAGAAGAGATGCTGAAGCTTCAAGCTGAGGATATAGCAGGAAGGATTTAGGTTTCAGTATTAGGAAGATAAACGGTATCTTTCTTGTTATGACAATATTTGCGATATTGACTGGGGGTCATGCCGGTTTGCTTCTTGAACTGTGCAGACAGGTATTCGCCATGACAATAGCCTGTTTCATGGGCAATTTCCATGATGGACAAATCTGTAGTGGATAGCAGAATCTGCACATGACGAATCTGGATATTGTTCAAATAAACGGTATAAGTCATGCCAAGCTGCGCATGAAAAAGGCGCGAAAAATAGCCGGTGGAAAAGCCGGCGACTTGTGCAACTTCGTCGATGGAAGGGGATTCCTTATAGTGGTCTTCCATATAGACGATAGCATTGATAATCGGTGTCGTAAGTGTCATAGGATTCAGCTTCAATTGGTCGGGAATATGCTCCTCCATAATCGTGGTGAAGAGGCGAAAGAGCATACCTTGCAGAATAAATTCCTTATAAGGAGTGTCCTTTTGGTATTCCTCTAACATGTCGAAGAACATACGCTTGAGCTTTTCCTGAGAGCTTTCATTAAAATGATAAACAAAGGTTTTGTACAATTGCTGAAAGGTATGCTGCCCAACTCTTTGGATAAAAGGTTCTACAAATGCAGGTGAGAACTTAATCATGATTCTCTCATATGGCTCATCATAATCAGCCAGGGTACGATGAAGGATGTAGGGCGGAAGCAAGGCTACATCTCCTGACTGATAGGAGTAGGAATACATAGGTGTGATGGTGCGGCGATGTCCTTGTAAGGTAATACCGATATTGTAATGGTCTGTGGCCATTTGTAAGGAATCCATATGATAGCGTTCCTTGAAATGAATATGAGTTATGACAATCTGTTGTCCCTGTGGTAATGGTGTTGGCATACTGTACCTCCTTCTTATTAAGTATAGTATGTCATGAAATCTCAAATTGTACAAGAATTGTATCATTAAAATAGATGAAAAACTGCAATTTTATCACTAAAATATAATATAGGTGAAAAATGGAGGCATGGTGATTGAGATGGAAGGAAATGAGTGGCTATTTTGTCCTGTATGCAATAGTAAGACCAGGATACAAATACGAAAAGATACAGAGTTAAAGAATTTTCCTCTTTTTTGTCCGAAGTGCAAAAAGGAGACATTGGTTAATGTAGAGCATCAAAGGATGCTGGTGGTAAAGTAATCGTTAAGGATTTTTGGAAAAGAGTTTTAAGTGCAAATAGATATAAGTAAGAGCCAGACGCTATAGACGCAGAGCCGATAAAGTATGAATCGTCATATTTTATTGGCTCTTTTTAGAAGCATATCTTGGGAAAGAGTGCGCTAAGAAGAGAAAGGATATTTGCAACGATGAAGAAAACGGTAATTTTACAGGAAAATAATATTTTGAATGAAAATGAAAAACAGGCAAACAAAATAGTGGCAAAGGTCATGGGAAGTACCTTTTTGATATTTTCTCTGATTTATTTGTTGAATGTTCTGGGTATTTTTGTAATCAGAGCATCTATTATGAATATGGCATATTTTGGCAGTAGTGTATTGCTGTTACTTCCTGCGGTGATAACCTATGTATTACGGCTGAATAAGGTATGGGTGAAATATATTAATGTGATAAGTGCAGCTTTCTTTGTAACACTTCTTAGTATCACGTTAACTTATCATGTGGTGGTAATTTATGTGTATCCCATCGCAATAGCAAGTCTTTATTTTTCCAAGCGATTGAATGTTTTTGCAACCTCTCTTACAGTTGTAGGAGTATCGGTGGGACAGATTTTGGCATTTTATCTGGATACCCTGCAGGATGACAATTTTACAGTGTTGTATGACACGATACTTTGGGGCGTGATTCCAAGAGCCATGGTACTGATTGCAGTGGCGGTGATATTTACCATGTTGTGTTCTCGGACAGTGGCATTGTTAAAGAACCTGAAGGATACGGCAGATGAATTGGCGAATTATCATAAGGAAATGGTAATGGGTTTTGCCACATTGGTAGAGAATAAGGATGGTAGTACGGGAGGACATATTAAAAGGACAACTATGTATGTCAGACTTCTTGCGGAGGAAGTAAAGAAACGGGGGTATTATGGAGAGGTTCTGACAGATGAGTACATTAAAAATCTTGGAATGGCAGCACCGATGCATGATATAGGAAAGATTTCTGTGCCGGATTTGATATTACAGAAACCGGGAAAGCTGACGGATGATGAGTTTGCAACAATTAAGCGGCATGCGGCAAATGGCGGACAGATTATACAGGAGACCTTTGGACATCTGGGAAATGAGGAATACACCCGGATGGCTTATGAAGTCGCAAGCTGTCATCATGAAAAGTGGAACGGAAGAGGTTATCCCAAAGGGCTGAAGGAAGAGGAAATTCCGCTTTGTGCCAGAATTATGGCAATTGCAGATGTGTTTGATGCGGTTTCTGAGAAACGCTGTTATAGGGAGGCAATGCCGCTGGAACAATGTTTTCAAATTATAGAAAATGGAAGAGGGACGGATTTTGACCCACTCTTAACAGATATATTTTTGGATATTAGGGATAAGGTAGTTCAGGTACATAAGGAAGTCAGTTTATAGTCAGAAACGGTAGAAAGGAGTTGGAAATATGAGTTTGCTGATGCAGAATGAAAAGGAAGCTAATTTATTGGTGGCAAAGGTGATGAGAATTACATTTCTCATTTTTTCAGTAATTTATTTGATGAATGTAATTGGGATTTTTGTGGTGGACCAGACGATTATGACCATTGCATATATTGGTGGCAGTGTTTTGTTGCTATTGCCGACACTTTTGATTAATGTAGGTAAGCGGGAGGGGGATTATATTAAGTATGTTAATGTGGTGTGTGCTTCGATATATGTAACATTGCTTAGTATTACGCTTACCTATCATGTGGTAGCGATTTATGTGTATCCCATAGCCATTGCAAGTCTTTATTTTTCAAAGAGGTTAAATATGGCGGCAACCGGGCTTACGGTACTTGGAGTTTCGTTGGGACAAGTACTTGCCTTTTATATGGATACATTACAGGATGATAATTTCACGGAATTTGATGATGTGATTATATTTGGCGTGATTCCGAGAGCATTGGTTTTGATTGCGGTAGCGGCGATTTTCACTATGCTTTGCAGCAGAACAGCTTCCATGCTTTCTAATTTATTAGGTGCCAAGGAGCAGGAGGAAATATTCAAGCGCATGAAGGAAATGAAAGATAGTGCGGCTAAGACTTCTGAGGTAATGTTTGGCATGGTATCAGAGCTTTCGGGCATTACAGAGGTGTCTTTACAGGCAAATCAGAGTATTGCTAAGGAAACTGAAAGACTGCTGACAGGGTCGGTGGAAAATACGGCGGCGGTGGAGAATGCGGACAGCAAAATTCAGGATATCAGTGAACAGCTTTTGGGACTTAGCAGTATGAATCATACGACAGCCGAGTTGACTGACCAGATTGAGGAGAATACGAGAGAAAATCAAAGAAGAATGTATGAAGCGACAACAAGTATGGAGCAGATTAACAATAGTACGAGAGAATGTAAGAAAATAATAACGGCGTTAGGCGAGGAATCTAAGGAGATTATCGGAATAGTAGAAACGATTACCCATATTTCCAGTCAGACGAATATTTTGGCTTTGAATGCTTCGATTGAGGCCGCCAGAGCAGGAGAACAGGGAAAGGGCTTTGCGGTAGTGGCACAGGAGATTCAAAAGCTGGCTGAGCAGACGAAAACAGCAGTGGAAAGCATCGGAAGGATTGTTCATGAGGTTGTGAAAAATACGGAGGATGCTGTTAAGGCTATGGAGCATAATGCCATGAATACACAGAATGGAATGGATAGTATTCAAAAGGCAAATGAATCGGCGGCAATTATTACAACGTCGAATGAGGCGCTGGCCGAACAGATTCATGAGATTGATAAGGCGGCTGAGATTATTAGAATCAAGAGTGATGAAGTTGCTGAACATATGAAGCGGATTCGCAATAATACAGAGGAAAATTGCAGTGCGGTAGAGCAGGTGTCTGCATCAACACAGGAAAACCGCGCAGGAACAGAGAGCTTAGCGGAGATTGTGGAGCAGGTAAAGGCGCTTTCTGAGCAGTTAAATGAGGTGGTACAGGGGTAACCTCCAAAATCCAAACGCTGCGCGTTTGCCGTAACACTGCGTGTTACTAAAAGATTTTGTCGGTAAACCACTCCAAAAAAAGCAAATACACGCTTTGCGTGTGCTTGCTTTTTTTCTTGGAGTGGTTTACATAATGAAATGTAAAAACTAAGTCTTGTATCTCTAAAATTCATATGGTAAGGTGGAAGTGATGAAAGGGGAGCATAAAGCTTTGTCAAAAAACAGAACAAATATACGAAATATATGTTGACAAACCCGAACAGATGTTTTAATATAATAACAGATGAACATTTGTTTGGAAGAGTTTGTATGGAGAAGGAGAACGGGACATGGAAAGAGAAGAGAAGTTAAAAGCCCTTGATGCGGCGTTAGGACAGATTGAGAGACAGTACGGTAAGGGAGCAGTTATGAAGTTAGGTGACCCTTCCGCACAGATGAATGTGGAGACATTCCCAACAGGCTCATTAAGCTTAGATATTGCATTAGGTTTAGGTGGTATTCCTAAGGGACGTATTGTTGAGATATATGGACCGGAGTCTTCAGGTAAGACTACCGTTACATTACATATGATTGCAGAGGTACAGAAGAGAGGCGGTATTGCCGGCTTTATTGATGCGGAGCATGCGCTTGACCCTGTATATGCGAAGAATATCGGTGTTGATGTGGATAATCTGTATATTTCACAGCCTGATAACGGAGAGCAGGCATTAGAGATTACAGAGACTATGGTACGTTCAGGTGCTATTGACATCGTAGTAGTGGACTCTGTTGCGGCGCTTGTTCCTAAGGCAGAGATTGATGGTGATATGGGTGATTCACATGTTGGTTTACAGGCGAGATTGATGTCGCAGGCATTGCGTAAGCTGACAGCAGTTATTAGTAAGTCTAATTGTACAGTTATCTTTATTAATCAGCTGCGTGAGAAGGTTGGTATTATGTTCGGTAACCCGGAGACTACGACAGGTGGTCGTGCATTGAAGTTCTATTCATCTGTAAGACTTGATGTCAGACGTATTGAGTCTTTGAAGCAGAGCGGCGAGGTTACGGGTAACAGAACAAGAGTTAAGGTTGTTAAGAATAAGATTGCACCACCATTCAAAGAGGCTGAGTTTGATATTATGTTTGGTGAGGGTATTTCTACCGTAGGTGATATCCTTGATTTGGCAGCTAATGTGAATATTATTAATAAGAGTGGTGCATGGTATGCCTATGAAGGTAATAAGATTGGCCAGGGTAGAGAGAATGCAAAGCAGTATTTGAAGGATAATCCTGAGATTTGTGCAGAGGTAGAGAATAAGGTTCGTCTGCATTATGGTTTACAGGGGGCAGTAGAAGAGACAGCTAAGCCTGCAAAGAAGGCTGCTGAGGCAGATGCATAATGATTGTTACGGAGATTTCGGAAGCAACCAAAGCAAAGTATAAAGTATTTATAGATAGCGAGTTCGCCTTTGTATTATACAAAGGCGAATTGCGTACATACGGAATCAGACAGGGAGAAGTGATTTCGGAGCAGGCATATACTACCATTATGCAGGAGCTTTTACCCAAGCGGGCCAAGCTCAGATGTATGAATCTTCTTAAAAGCAGGGAGTATACGAAAGAACAGATGCGTACGAAGCTTCGTCAAGGATTTTATCCTGAGGCGGTCATAGATGAAGCGATAGCGTATGTGATGTCTTTTGGGTATATAGATGACAGAAGGTATGTGGAGCAGTATATTCGCTATGCCAGTCAGACTAAGAGTAGGAAGCAGATGGAGCAGGATTTGCTGCGTAAGGGTGTCAGTAAGTGTGATATTTCCGCTGTGTTTATACAGGTGTATGAGGAAGAAGATGCTGACCATGAGGTAGAACTCATTGAGAGGCTGATTGAGAAGAGACATTATAACAGACAGAGTGCAACTCCTGAAGAAAAGCAGAAGATGGTGTCATTTTTATACAGAAAAGGGTTTTCTTTGGACAAAATTTATAAAGCTGTAGGCAGAATGGACTGAATTTTTGAAAGGTTTATATACAGATTCTGCCTGAATACTTGACATAACAGTTTATAAAGGTTAAAATTGTAGTGTTGTAATATCACATATATTCATATATTTTTTTGATATGTTTAGATAGTGTACAATGAAAATTTAATAAGGAGGTGCTCCTGTACATGCTGCCATACGTAATAGAAGGTATTATTATTGTTGTAGTATGTGCGTTAATCGGCATTGTTCTTTTTTCCAATTATAAGAAGAACGTTGAGTCTACAATTGGAAATGCTCAGGATAAAGCCAGAGAGATTATCGATGAAGCACTTAAGACTGCGGAGACTAAGAAGCGCGAGAGTTTACTTGAAGTGAAGGAAGAGTCTATTAAGGCTAAGAATGAGCTTGATAAGGAAATCAAAGAGCGTAGAGCGGAAGCTCAGCGTTATGAGCGTAGAGTTCAGCAGAAGGAAGAAAGCATCGATAAGAAGGCTGACGCTATTGAGAAGAAGGAAGCTAGCTTGATTAAACGCGAAGAAGAGCTTGCAAAGCAGAAAGAAGCAATTGCAAGATTGAACGAAGAGCGAGTGCAGGAACTGGAAAGAATTTCCGGATTAACCTCTGAACAAGCAAAAGAGTATTTGTTAAAAATTGTTGAAGATGAAGTAAAACATGAAACTGCGGTAATGATTAAGGAATTGGAAAGCAGAGCAAAGGAAGAGGCTGATAAGAAGGCAAAGGAATATGTCGTAACAGCTATTCAGAAGTGTGCTGCTGACCATGTGTCTGAGACTACGATTTCGGTAGTACAGCTTCCAAATGATGAGATGAAGGGAAGAATTATCGGTCGTGAGGGTAGAAATATTAGAACTCTTGAGACTTTGACAGGTGTTGAGTTGATTATTGACGATACACCGGAAGCAGTAATTCTTTCAGGCTTCGACCCGATTAGAAGAGAAGTAGCAAGAATCGCATTGGAGAAGCTGATTGTGGATGGACGTATTCATCCGGCAAGAATTGAAGAGACCGTAGAAAAAGCACAAAAAGATGTTGAATCAATGATTCGTGAGGAAGGTGAAGCGGCAGCGTTAGAAGTAGGTGTCCATGGAATTCATCCGGAACTCATCCGTTTGTTAGGAAGAATGAAGTTCAGAACAAGTTATGGACAAAATGCATTAAAGCATTCTATTGAGGTTGCTCAGTTGGCCGGACTTTTGGCCAGTGAAATGGGACTTGATGTCAGATTGGCAAAAAGAGCAGGTCTTTTACATGATATTGGTAAATCAATCGATCATGATGTAGAAGGTTCTCATATTCAAATTGGTGTTGATTTGTGTAGAAAATACAAAGAGTCAGCAACGATCATTAACGCAGTAGAGTCACAT
>JAZNMO010000108.1:0-14921 GCA_045579665.1 Lachnospiraceae bacterium | reverse complement strand
CGTGTGGCGGTATGTATAAGTACACGGATTTAACGGATGAGGAGCCTTTATATCAGGGTGGATTTATTTGGGATTATATTGACCAGTCTATTTATAAGAAGGATAGATATGGTAAGGAATATATGGCATATGGCGGAGATTTTGATGACAGACCATGCGACTATAATTTCAGTGGAAATGGTATTGTGTATGGTGGTAGCAGAGAGCCTTCACCAAAGATGCAGGAAGTGAAGTTTAATTATCAGAATATCAGTATAGAGATGGATACTGACAAGCTGGTTATTTGGAATAAGAATCTCTTTGTAAATACATCGGATTATAAATGTGTTGTAACTGTGGAACAGTATGGTAAGCAGTTGATAAGTGAGGAACTTAACACCGATGTGGAGCCGCTTAGCAAGAAGGAATATGCAATGCCGCAAGTGATAACGGCTTTCTTGGAGGAAGCAGTGATTGGTAAAGCTGCTGAGTATGTAATTAACGTGTCGTTCTCTTTGAAACAGGATACCTTGTGGGCAAAGACAGGTCATGAAGTGGCTTGGGGTCAGCATATTGTTCGTGTGGCAGGAGAATCACTTGATTATGTGCCTGTTGCTATGGCAGCAAAGAAGCCATTGAAGCTGGTTAAGGGCATGTGGAATCTTGGCGTTAAGGGTGAAGACTTTGATGCATTATTCTCTTATGGTGCCGGTGGTTTAGTCTCTTACAGATACAATGGCGTAGAGATGCTAAAGACCATGCCAAAGCCTAACTTCTGGAGAGCACCTGTAGATAATGATGCAGGTAATGATATGGTAAAACGTTACGGACAGTGGAAGCTAGCCAGTATGTATGTAACCAATCGCGGTGTGCAGGGTGTGAATCCTGTGGTAGAGGAGCTTACTGATAGTGTGAAGGTAAGCTATCGTTATCAGCTGCCAGTGATTCCTGTTGCAGAGTGCGAGCTTAGCTATAGAGTATATGGCGACGGAACGATAGAAGTAACGTTGAGCTATGACCCTGTTGCAGAGCTTGGTGATATGCCTGAGTTTGGAGTAATCTTTAAAATGGACGCAGACTACGACTGCTTAGAATGGTATGGTTTAGGCCCCGCAGAAACCTATGTGGACAGAGAAAGAGGCGGTAAGCTTGGTGTATATCGTAATCATGTGGCTGACAATATGGCGCAGTATATGGTGCCACAGGAGTGCGGTAATAAGACACAGGTTCGCTATGCGAAGGTAACAGATGAGCGAGGCAGAGGACTTGTTTTTGCAGGTGATGGGATGCATTTCTCAGCACTTCCATATACACCACATGAGTTGGAGAATGCAGCACATCCTCATGAATTACCGGAGGTTCATTATACAGTCATTCGAGCATCCTTAGGACAGATGGGTGTAGCAGGAGACAATAGCTGGGGCGCAAGACCGCACCCTGAGCATTTACTTGATGTAAGCGGCAGAATGGAATTTACCTTTAAGATGAAGGGAATATAAAAAGTAAGGGGCTGTGAAAAAGCACTCAGCGCAAAAGCAGTCCCTAGCTAATAATCGAGATAGATATCTTGGATGTCCAAGATACCTATCTCTTTTTTTGAAAGGTGCCTTTTTAGTTTAGATGTAAGATACTGAAACATTACTTCGCAAACTTTTGCAACGCTCTTCGTGAACTAACTGCTGACTGCGACTAAAGCCACTCAGCAACGGCTTCGTGCCTAGTCTCCGTAGGCAGTGGATTTCACTCGCAGCTAAAAGCGCAAAACAGTGTTTACTCAGTAAAATTTCAGTATCTTACGTTTGTTTATTGGGGCACCTTTTATCTTATGCGCGCAAGGTATCTTGAACAGTTTAGGTACTGTCCGATTATTAGCACGCCACACCCGAAGCCACTGCTTTCGCGCTGAGTGCTTTTCGCCACGTTTTCGAAATAAAAAGAGGATTAGTACCCTGTACAAGAGCCACTAATCCTCTTTTGTGGTAAAATTACCACATGCAAAATTTAACCATAAATTATTTTAGACCAAGACAGGGTGTTTTGCCAATGTTTATTTCAGATTTTCTTGATATTTGTGATCCGGTTTTGACATTTGACGAATTCATGGAGGGAATTGACTTAGCTAAGTATCTGAAAAATGTACCAGTTCATGAGACTGGACGAATCAGATATAATCCCGTCAACATGTTAAAATCGGTACTCTTTGGTTTTATGACTCAGGGATATATGTCACTAAGAGAGCTGGAAGATAACTGCAAAGTAAATATCAGATTCATGTATCTGATGGATCGTGAAAGGCCAACTTACAGAACGTTTGGATATTTTATCAATGAAGTACTTGGAGATACTATTGAAGATATTTTCAATGACATCAATAAGAAGATTTTTGAACAGGAAGGTGTCGATTTGAATCATCTATACATAGATGGTTCAAAGTTTGAAGCCAATGCGAATAAATACAGCTGGGTATGGAAGAAAGCAACAGAAAAATCAAGGTATCGCCTGTATGAAAAGATAACATCTCTCTTCGAGGAGATGAATGAAGAACTTATATGGTCAGGGTTACATATAGAAACCAATACAGAGTATGTACCTGACCAACTAAGCAGCATTGCTGAAAAGTATGCAGGAGTATGGAAACTGGATGTAAATACGTTTGTGTATGGGAGAGGTCATCGAAAAACAATACAGCAAAGACAGTATGAAAAGTTATTGGAATACAAGGATAAACTATCGGAATACATAGAAAAAGTTGAAATTTGTGGACCTGAACGCAACAGCTATTCCAAAACAGACCATTCAGCTACTTTTATGAGGATGAAAACAGACTATATGGGAAACGACCAGCTGCTTCCTGCTTACAATGTACAGGTTGGTGTGGCAGATGAATACATTGCTGTAGTAGATGTCAATCAGTATCGTTCGGATATGGATTGCTTTATCCCACTTATGGAACATTTTTACAAGACCTATGGTTTCTATCCGAAATATCCTGTCGCTGATGCAGGCTATGGTTCTTATAATAATTATATCTACTGCGAGCAGCATGGGATGGAAAAGTATATGAAGTTTCCGATGTTTAAAAAGGAAACAGAAGATAAAAAATACCGTGATAATCCATTTCGTGCTGTAAATTTCAAGCTGGACGATGAAGGGATTATGAGATGTCCAAACGGAAAAGCATTTCGCTTTTTATATCGTAAAGCATTAAAAGGTAATCAATATGGAAGACAGGAAGAAATATATGTCTGTGAGGATTGTAGCGGATGTCCTTATGCTGACAGGTGTAAAAAGACAGAGAAAAACAGGACAGTCAGAATCAATCAGGAGCTGACTTCTATGCATAAAGAAGTCATTAGAAATCTAGAAAGTATACAGGGAGCTCTTCTGAGAATGAACAGATCCATTCAGGCGGAAGGAACCTTTGGAATCATAAAAAATGACCGTTGGTATAAAAGAATCGTGAGAAGAGGTATCAATTCTGTGAGATTGGAACTTTCTCTGGTTTCTATAGGTCATAACTTATATAAATATCATAATAAAAAGATGCGTCTCCAGAAAGCAGCTTAATAGAAATATGTACTGTTTTATGGGGAAAGGGGTTTTATGCCCTTTTTTAGTTTTATAAGATACACTATCTCAAAAAGAAAGGGCGTGAAAAAATGATTTCTCATTTTTTCACGCCCCATATTTTTACTCAATATAGTCATACAGATACAAATTACAAGCCTCAAGGTCTACGGAATTCATATCAATAGACGTTATACTTCTACAATCATACGTTGTATAATAGTAAATCCCTTTGTCTGTATTACAACAACTTGAATATCGAGTATATTCATATTCTCCGTTTGCTGCCATAACACAACCTTTAGGCATAGCAACTGACGAGAGAATATGGAAAAATTGATTTACACTTTCTTTCTCAGTATTTCCAATATAAGATTTTTCTTTTACAAAAAGAGCACGGATAAAGCGGGAAGATGAAGAAAAATCTCCAGGAAGTCCCATTGCGCCAAGACCCAGACTATAGTTCTTTAAGATATTGTCAGGGCACAACGTATTCTTTGCAAATCCTTCATGTAGTCCCATATAGTTATTTACATTCATCATATGATAATCAAAGGTTGGATTATTGGTTAATACACCAAATAGATTATCATAGATTCGTAGCCCATGTTCCACACATTCTACGGTAATGGACTTTTCTTTATCTGAAATAATCCAGTGTAAGGGAGATAACGGTAGCTTCTCGCTAAAATTAATCTTCACGATATTTATCTTATCCAACAAAGCCATGACTTCTGTCATACAGGCACATTGACTTAACAACCATGGTGCTAATTCAAAGGGGGTTATATTGTCTTTTCCATCTTCATATTCTTTGTAATCAGCGTTATCTGGGAAATTTAATCCTGCGATACTTACGCCTTTTTCATTGGTTGCTTCATAATACAGCGGATAATCATCTACTACTGTTGCCATTCCTATGATAGCATAGTGACTTTCCAAAGTAGCTACGCACCTCATCTTGAATGGATAATTACGCGGAGTAATTACTACTCTTTCACCATATGTTCTTTCTAAATCCAAATTTCTTCCAAAATAATGATGATTTGTTCTATAAGATATTGCTGTACACATACTTTGACCTCCTTTTACATCTTTTTTTCATATATAAGTTATCTTATCCCCTTTATCTCTTATTATAACTCGTAAGATACTTTCTTTACAAATCCATCAAAAAAGACAAAATCCCCGTCAGTTTAGATTCTTTCTCATAATGAATGTTACTCAACGCTCCTCTAATTCTTTGTATAATCTCTTGTTAAAATAAAATGCAAATCCACCAAGCAAGACGAAAGATACACTCTTTGTAATAAGTGCCGGTAACGGTATATTGCAGCCCGACATCATTTGGCAAATAGTTTGTGGAAACATCATAATACCAACAAGAATACAGAGCTTTAATAATATTGCTAATAGCAATGTTCCAAGAGGATTCTTCTGTTTTAGGAGATAATAACATACCAGGCAAAGTGGGCTAATAATCCCCATATCTAAAACATATGTAATATTTGTCGTATATACCCCTATCAGAGAAAGTGTTCTCCCATCTATTAAGGTTGGAACAATATCAGGAAACCACGCTACAATAAGTGCAACTCCTGCCATCACAAGAAATACTGTTAATCCTTTGGATAATGAACCTATTCTATTTAATTTCAATGTAATAATATGTCTAAACATCCCAAAGAGACTGCATGAAAACAAAGCTACATATATCAGGAATAAACGATTGTATGTAAGTCCAAAGGAAATGCTTGCTGCATAATAAAATGCAATCGCATACATTGATATTAGTTGCAACTGAGATGGCATATCCTTCCCTCTTACATATCGCACATAGGTGTAAATGAACATTGGAACACCCACAAACAATGTACAAAAATCTGAACCAATGGAAATAGGTGCTTGAAAATATGTATCATAAGCATAGATACCATATCCATACATTTCTACTGTATGTCCATATTGATTGATAAAGTTATATGACGCCGAAAAATTCAAAGATAAAATTCCGGCAACACTTGTGATTATCATTAAAATAATCGTAGCTACAGCAAGCCAATCCTGTTTGTATTTCATCAAAACAAATTCCTTCCTGACAATTAAATGATATAAAACGATATGTATTACTTCATTTTGGATTTCAAATATTTAACTTTGTCAAATATTCAATCAACGGTATTGCATACTCCTTAGAAGTAATATCGTAGGAACTTCTGATAGCCTGTTCAAAGCCTGCATCATATTCACTCTTGTTCTTTTGTTTGCTAAGCATAAAAGACATCATTTTCATAATCATCTTGTCAGGAACCTTCATATTCTTATAATCTAACCCACTTTGCATATAAAAATGAGCAGTAGATTCTAATTCTTCAGGTGTTAGGTTGTTCTTCCACATTTCATCTAATATAGCATTTCCTACTTCATTTGGTGTTGCTCCTGTTGCAAATATTACAAGCTCCTTTGCCTTACTTTTGGAAAATAATTCTTTAGCCTGTTTTAAACCGTTAATCATACCGGCATATAATCCACCTCCATATACGAAGATGTCATACTCAGACATCAATTCAGGTGTTATATTCTTTAATTCCATCACCGTACACGCTACTTCTTCTGCTATCATTTCTGCATATCTTTTGGTAAATGCTGTTTTGCTCTTGTATGCTACTAATATTTTCATGGTATTTAATTTCCTTTCTGGCTCATGTAAATTTTGAATGTAATAGTGCTATTGTAAATTCTTTAAATTATCTTCCATCTGCATAATAGTTTTAATGGTAATTTGAAGTTGTTCTATTGAAATCCCTTCAAACATTGTATTGACCGCTGTAGCACTCATTTCGTCATTGGCATTGCAGAAATCAATACATTTCTTGGTAAGCATTACTCGTTGCTTTCGTTTATCCTCTTGGTCCTGCACAATATCAACAAATCCCTTCTTCTCCAATTTCAACAGAATTTGCTTTACATTTTGATGAGAGCTTCCCATAATACCGGCTAATTCTTTTATTGTTGGATTTTCCTTGCACAGATTAATACATATAATTGCAAAAAACTGCTTCCAGCTAATCTCACCAATCATCTTATCTGCTACAGCTTGAAATCGATTATCAAATGCACTAAGCAATCCCAAGAGAAAATAAGAAGTTTCTGTATGGCTAAAATCAATATTTTTGTGTTGCATTACTTCGTTAAAATCCATATATGCCTCCTGTTAGGTAATAACTTACCTTTTGTAAAAAAAGATAACATATTACCTATTCTACGTCAATACAATATTTGTAATCTTTAACTTGTTTTTTTGAATGTTGGAAACTTTATTTTAAAAAGAGTTAGCAAGTCATACAACTTACTAACTCTCTTGAAACTTTATGATTCAAATATATTATGTAGTTACTATTGTACTTGCTCCACTTTAACATCTAAACCATCAAAACAAGCCTTAATATCCTCAACAGAACTATATGTAATCTCGTCATACATAATAAAATTGCCTTTGGCAGATATCGCTCCTGCTTCACCTACAATAAAAGCAACAGAAACAGGCATTGCACTTTCATACGTATAAATATAGATCACACTATTTTTAACATTTTTATTTACAAAAGATATTTCTTCAGAACAAATTGTTCCAGCGACAATCCTTTCTACGGTGCTTGCGGAATTTAACTGTGTAATTAAACTTTTCAAAATCTTATCTCTTGTATTTTTCCTAAATTCATCAGAAGATATATCATAATCCTTCCACTCAGCATACTTCCACAAACTCTCATCATCGACAGTGACCGCATAAACAGCTTTCGGTGATGCATAATTTCCAGCGCCAATATCCTGTATTGCCTCTCTGATAGCACTGTCACCAGTATTAAGTTCAACATAACCCTCGCATCGTGCAGCTTCAACCATTAAAGAAATTACATCTAATCCCTTTTGATACAATTCTCCAGACGTTGGAGTAAAAAACTTTTGTACTAAAAGTATCAAAACTGCAAGTATAGGGAGGGTAATTAAAACAATAACATCTCTGTGGGAAATTAATTTGTTGCTTCGCCTCTTGGATTTAGGCATGTTTTCTTGTATGCTTATCTTTGATTGTTGTTCGGTATTACCCTTTACAAGCAAATCTAGTGAAACATCAAATATTTCACTAAGTTTAATAATCTTCTCTAAATCAGGAATCGCACTATTGTTTTCCCATTTTGATATGGATTGTCTGGAAACATCCAATCGTTCTGCAAGGTCGCCTTGTGATAAATTCTTTTCAGTTCGTAGTCTATATATTGTTTCGCCTAGACTCATCTACATGACCTCCTAATCATTAAATTCATGTTAAAGTATAGCTGTAGCAGGCTGATATGTCTATCAAGGCAACTTTAAACTTTAGCAACTGACAGTTGCACAGGGGGAAACAGGAATATAATGGAGGTTTTACTCAAAAAAAGCATCCAACATAGAATCCAACTCATCGCAAAACTCTTTTGGGGAATCATACTGCGGAGAATGTCCGCATCCCTCCAAAGTAACAAATTGCTTCTTGGGAGCATCAATCAACGCACAATAGTCCTTTGAATGTTGCGTTGGCGTTACCCAGTCCTCAGCTCCTGAAATAAAACCGACAGGTACCTGATATTCTAATCCAAAATCCCGAACATCTATCATTTGTTGATGTTCAAAGAGCTTTTGATTCACGCCATAATGATACGAATCAAATTGAAATTCCGTTTTCCATCGCATATCATCATATTCAAAATAAGGCAAACTATTGGCTTCAATCACGATTGCATTTTCGAGTTTATGATATTTCTCTATATACTCTCTTAAAATCATTCGATTAACAGAAGTCCTATTTTGCTTATATATTCTATAAGCTCTCTCCATTTCGCTTGTATCATCACCGTTAGCAATTGCTTTTGTCAAAGCGTCTTCGTAACTATATATCTCACTCTCCGAAGAAACAGTCTGACCGATTCCAACATAAGCAACTACCTTATCAGGGTGATTCAGTACATACTGACTTCCTAACAATGTTCCATACGAATGTCCTACTATAATTACCTTATCTTTATCAAAACGATTACATGCATAATCAACAAGTTCGTCTATATCTATTTGTGCCTGTTGGGGTGTAACTGAATACTTTAGCGAAGTATCGCTTATATTATGATAAAATGTTCTCCCACAACCTCTCTGGTCCCAGTTAATAATCGTATATTCGCTTACAAGATATCTTTGAAAAACATAATTCATATAAGCATCTGGTGTTGCAGGTCCTCCATGTAACCATATGATAACCGGATTATTAACATCTGCACCTTGAATCAGCAAATATTGCTCCTGACCACCAAGTGTTACATATACCTCTTCGTTCACGCCTTTATATGTAGTCATAAGCATTTCTATATGACTTATATTTCTGCGTCCTATAACAATAAGAATAGGCACAAAATTATAAATACAAATAAAAATAATTATCCATTGGACAATACGAAGCAAAATGTTTTTCTTCTTTCGTGATTCTGAAATCTCTTTATAATGGTTCCAATGAATACCAATATGTCCAATACCCAAAATCAGCGTTGCAATTATCAAAAATATATTACCGCCATATATACCAAGTAAAAAGAAGGCAAACACAGGTAATGTAGCTCCTGCTACCGGAATCATGCAGAGACTTCTGTAAAAGTCGGACATAGTCTTCTCGCTTTTAAAATAGCGAATCCAGTAAACCTCGTAAAGCAACATTAGGCAAAAAGAAAGCGGAAGACAAATAAACCAAAAGGAATCAAATCTAATATTAAAATCTGAGAATATCAGTACAAAACAACATACTAATACTTCTCCAATTCTCTCGAGAATCTGTAAGAACTTATTCTCATTCTGCACATACTTTTCATAATCCTTAGGCTGATATTTTGTCCAAAAGAAATTAGGTATAAACAGCATGAAAAGATAGATAAGCCCTACATACGAAAAACCAAAATGAAACATTACATATCCTCCCTCATGCTACTGATTTTCTCAACAGCAACATATCTTGCTTCTTTGAACAATCTTGGGGTCACATTAGGATATGTAAGATTGTGCGGCAATTCATCAAACAGTCTTATCTCAGCCATCTCACTCTTGGGTAATTCTCCAAGACTATGCACATCCGCCAGGAATACAACTCCATTGGCAGAACCATTTGAAACATATCCAAGATAATCACACAGCGGATAAATAGTTGCATCCCTTACGCCACTTTCTTCATAAAGTTCTCGCTTGGCGGCATCCAGAGGCGTCTCCCCCGCTTCAATATGCCCTCCCTGTGTCTCCCATGTATCTCGCATCTTGTGACGACTCAGCATATATTTCCCCTGATAGAATGAACATACTACCACATATTTTATAGGTGTGAGTGAATCAAGGGGGTATATTTTGCATTGTAACTCAGTTCCATGTGACATTTTACTTACTTCCTTACTTTAATATATTAATTGTATTACTGTTTTCTAATGGTTTATATTACAATTTATTTATGCAACACATAATAGTTCTCCAGCACCGTTCCATCAGCGGCCAGCATATGCTCTTTGGGTAGGATAAAACCTGCTTTCTCTAAGGCTTTTATACGCTCCTTTGCCTCGGGAACTGCTTTTGTTACCACCTTATCACAGTAGAACAAATCATAGGTTGGTAATAGAATCAAAGACAAGATATCCTCAATCTCACTTTCCCTTTCATAATCACTTCTAAGGTCAAGACGCAATAGCCCGCAATTATGAAAGTAATCTTCTGAATCCCTGTGAAATAGCTCGATTGTTCCTATTACCTCATTTGTTCTCTTATCTATAATGCTCCAACGCACAAAATATCCATTGTCATAAGAAAAAATCCAAAATTCAATTGCCTGCTTCATACGTTCTATTGTTGTGTAGTAAAAGTCATCCCCATTACAATTATCACTGTTGAAAAGCGGAACTGACTGCTTATCAGAATAAACTTTTAGCAAATCAGTGCAATCCTCTTGTGATATCAGTCTTAATAAGTAATTCTCATTTTCAAATTGTGGACATACTTTATATACGTTCTGCATCATACGCTCTCCTTCTCACTCTTATCATATAATGTATCACTCAATTGTAAACTCAGCCGCAAGATAATATTTTGTATCATCACTACCAGCATCATCATGGACACCTTTTACAAGTCGATAGTGCCCCGGTACAAGGACTCCATGAAAACCACTCCAATTCACAGACCACTCAGAAGGTATATTCTTTTTGGCATAAAATCCGATTGCCGGAAAGCCCCAGTTATCTATCACATAAGAAAGGCTATACCATTTATCATCTTGTAACACTTGTAAATCGTAATATTCTCCATACAAAATATTCATGTCTGTTGTGTTCAATATTTCAAGTATCGCACATGTAGGTTCATACGAAACAAAATGCATGGAAACGCCTTCCAGAACATTTACTTCTTCTTCAAACACCGTTGTTGGCACTGCCTTTGGTGCATTCTCATCCATCTCACGATTCATATAATCAGCTACTCTGTATATATCAATATTCTCAGGAGTACTACCTGTATCCCGATACTCTTCAAGCTGTCGCCTACTAATGCGCTCTGTGTTGGTAAGAAGAATATAACGATACTCATTTCCCTTCTCATCTACATAGTTACATACATCCAAATACTCATAACATTTTTCCTCATAGCTGTCAGCTGCATTTGCATACTTATCTCTCGACCTATCTCTTGCAACAATATATTTTTCGCCATCATATGTCAAATATGTAAGTATTGCATCCCCTTCTATCGTAAATTGCGCTACATAGAGTTCCTTTTGTACTTTGTGCGTTAAATCAATCAAATTCTGTGAACTCCAGAACTCATCCAGCTTTTTCCCATGCAAAATAACCATGACATCCTTTTCCAGAAGAGAAGCAGAATCATTGGGTAAGGCTTCAAGTTTCTCCCTTATTGTCCTTTCAACAGTCTCACTTGCGGTATGTATCATTTCAGTTAGTTCTTCATCAGCTATAGGTATTTCTTCTTTTGGCACGTCCTTACCTATTAAACATATTCCAACTAAAAATATGAGTAAAGCAATTATGGATAGAATCCTTCTCTTCTTAATCCTTTGCCGCATCTCTCTAAGATAGTCCAACATAATACTGTCTCCTTATCGTATCGCTACTTTAATCTGTCTAATTTTCCTCATAACCACCTGTAATCTCTATCGGATTACCGTCCGGGTCCATAAAAGTAAAGTACCAGTATGGTGAAAACACATTAATATATCGAATGGGTGTCAGTTCTATTGCGATTCCTAATTGCTTAATTCGCTCGTATTCTGCTTTCAAATCTTCTACCCCCAAGTTAATGAATACTTTACGTGGATTCTTACTATCGGCAATCTTATCTATGTCATCATATATTGGCCAATATTCTCCCTTGGTTGTAACCTGCTCTTTATTTTGAATATCATAATAGCCATTCATTAGGCAAAGATTAAGTCCTTGAATATCAAACATTGCAAAACGCTTTCCATTTGTCGCTCTAACCTTCATATCAAATACTTTTTCATAAAAAGATACTGATTTATCAAAGTCTCTGACTACCAAATAAATTGAGCCATATCTCATCTTTTGTCCCCCCGATTTATTTAACTACATCATTTCAAAAAATTATATATCCCACAAACTTAATTGTTGTGTCGTCTGCTTCTCTTCAAAGGTATGAAGATATGTAAATATCTGCTCATTATTATGTACGATACCATTCTCTTCACATGTGCAATGAAACAGCTTCATCAATCGTGCATTGTTCGGACTATCAATCACATATTGATTACCATACTGACGCATATAACGTTCCTTCATATGTGGGAAATACTTGTCCAAATGCTGATAAAAATATTCCCTGTTGCCTTCTCTAAGCGTCAACCCCATACCAAAGCATATAATACCATATACCTTTGCCTCAATACACATATCTAAGATACTGCGAATGTTCTCTTCCGTATCATTAATAAACGGTAATATCGGCGAAAGCCACACAACCGTGGGTATCCCTGCATCCCTTAAAATCTTTAGAGTTTCAAAACGCTCTCTAGTGGTGCTAACATTAGGCTCCAACATCTTACACAATTCTTCATCATAAGTTGTCAAAGTCATTTGCACTACACATTTCGTCTCTTTATTAATCTTTTGTAATAAATCGATATCCCTTAAAATTCTGTTCGACTTTGTGATGACAGTAAATCCAAAACCATACTCATCAATCAATGACAATGCTTTCCTTACATAGCCAAGCTCCATTTCCAAGGGAATATAAGGGTCTGTCATAGAGCCCGTACCAATCATGCATCTCTGTCTCTTGTGCTTCAATGCATGTTCTAATAATTCAATTGCATTCTCCTTAACTTCGATATCCTCAAATTCATGCTCCATGTGATAGCATTTACTTCTGGAATCACAATAAATACATCCATGAGAACAGCCACGATATAAATTCATGCCATTCTTTGGGGATAATATTCCTTTCACTTGTACCAGGTGCATAATTAACTCCCAAAATTATGATTAGCTGAAATACTTATTTAGCTTAAATAATATAGAAATAAGTATTGCACTTCCCATTATAATTCCCATAAAAATATACATACACCAATTCGGACACGCTTCTAATACAAATCCCATTACAATAATAGCCACAGCAATAACAAGAAAGCAAATGCCTGTGAGTCGGCAAAGTGTCTCCGGTTTAAATCGAGGTACTACAACCCCTCTATTCGCACGAAAGAAAGAAGTACCTTTCCCTTTCAAGAAACACAAAGCTACCAGAGCAAAGCACAATCCTATTAATGTTGTAAGTCCAATCGCATTCATATTCATCTTCTAAAATCCTCCTAAAATCCATCGTTAGTTGACATAATTATACAATATCATACCAAATCCTACCACATATTTCCTCTAGAATAGCACAAAAGGACTGTTAAAGGGGTGTACTACTTAGAAACGGGGATTCCTTTCGTACACTCAAGGGGAACAGTCCTTTTGTAATTTATATGGAATTTTGGACCGGCATAGTTATAGGTTATTTGACAAATTCTGTAGAGTAATATGGCACGATTAAGTAATTGCCTGCATGAATCGTATTACTTTTAAGTGAATTCATCCTCTTTACCTCTTCAATATATTCAACGGTACTTGCGTAGTTCTCTGTATCAGAATACTCCTCAGCGATAGCCCATAAGGTATCGCCCGGCATAATCTCAACACTCTTATAATACTTATAAGAAATCTTATGCTCCAAATCACTTGCCTGAGAGAAAAAACCTCCCAATAAGAATGATAAAAGAAGAACCAAAATAATAGACAATACTAATAATAAAATATTTCTTCTAACCTGACGCTCGCGATGTCTTCTCTTAGCTGCTGCTCTTGTGTAGTAAGCTTCTCTCATAATCTATACCCTCACCTTCAAATCACTTATCATCCGTACACCAAACAATGCCGAACACTCTTTCCGAACATTTGTTTATATCCAATTATACAGAACGTCCGTTTGTGTGTCAATAGGAAAACGAACAAATTTTTGGAATATATGTTTGCTTTTCGAAAGTGTGTGTGTTATGATTATATAGAAGAAATCTATGTTACGAATATATACTTAACATAAAGGAGGATTTACATATGGGCTATGGCAAGATTACAGCTAAGCAAAGTGAGATTTTAGAATATATTAAAGCAGAGATATTAAAGAAGGGTTATCCACCTGCTGTTCGAGAGATTTGTGAGGCAGTTAATTTAAAATCTACTTCTTCCGTGCATTCTCATCTTGAGACCTTGGAGAAGAACGGATATATCAGACGTGACCCTACTAAGCCACGTGCTATTGAGATTATGGATGACAGCTTTCAGATGGTTCGCCATGAGATGGCGAGTATTCCGATTGTTGGTACTGTTGCTGCCGGTCAGCCGATTCTTGCTGAGCAGAATATCGAGGGGTACTTCCCTATTCCTACAGAGATGGTTCCTGCAGGAGAGTCATTTGTTCTTAAGGTTAAGGGAGACAGTATGATTAATGCCGGTATTTTCAATGGTGACCAGATTTTTGTTCAGGCATGTAATACCGCTAAGAATGGTGACACGGTAGTTGCTTTAGTAGATGATTCTGCTACAGTTAAGACATTCTATAAAGAAGGTGACCATATTCGTCTTCAGCCAGAAAATGATACTATGGACCCTATCATCGTAGATGATTGTGAAATTATGGGTAAAGTATTCGGAGTGTTCCGTTTCTTCTAAATAATAAAAGCTGACAAGAATAACTTCGGAAAAAGTTTCTTGTCAGCTTTATTTTTGATTTAAAGATAATAACAT
>JAZNMO010000107.1:0-19637 GCA_045579665.1 Lachnospiraceae bacterium | reverse complement strand
GCCGGTTGCGTATGTCTTAGACCTCCTAAATAAAAACGCTTAGAAAAACTTTACTCGTAGCGTCTACTTTTGCGTTAAACCATAGACCATTTCGTGGAGAAGGGCAGAGTACCGTCCGTTAACTCGACAAACCCGAATTTGCAAATGTTATGATAGGGCAAGAAAGTAGTTCTACAATTAAAGGAAACTGCATAAAATGTAAATCAATGAAAAAGATAAGGTATTTATTGTACTTTATCTTTTTTTAAGGTAAAATATTATGTAAAGAGGTTTTTTAAATGAAAAAAAGATGTGTGATGAAGAGGCTCTTGGCCTCAGGGGTGGCAGTAGTTCTGGCATTTTCATTGATGGGCTGTTCTGCGACGGCGAAGCGCTTCGCAGAGGCTTTGTACAATGAGCAGATAGTAGTAGACGACGGTACGATTTATATTACCGAAGATGTAGAGAATGTCAGATATCAGGATGATTTTTATGAGTATATTAATGAAGAGATTTTAGATGAAGTAGAGCTGGGACCCAGTGATGCCCAGTGGTCATGGTTTGGTGAATTGGATGCGGTAGTGTCTTATGATATGAAACAGATGATTCGCAGACTGGTAAAGAGTAAGGAAGAGTATCCTAAGGGAAGCTCTGAGCAGAAGATTCGAGATATGTATGAGTGTATCAGCAATATGGAGAATCGTAATAAGACAGGACTTGGACCATTACAGCCATATCTGGATATGATTCGGGAAGCAGAGAATATAGATGAATATGTAGAGGCACTGGCTTGTCTTAGCGGACAGTTTGGATTTAGCAGTATTGTAGGCGGCTATTATGTGTCCCAGGATAAGGAGGACTCCGGCCGTAATGCAGTATATCTGATGTATGCAGATACTCTGATTGGTAAAGAGTATTTGGAGAGTCCGCAGCTACAGCCGTATGTTGCCATGTATTATGAGTATATGGTGGATATGCTGATGGAGTTTGGTATGTCCAAGGAAGAAGCGGTTACGGTGCAGGGAAGGATAGATGTGCTGTTAAGGGATATTTGTGCATCAACGCTTTCTGCGGAGGAGTATTACAGTCCCGATTTAACTTATAATGTCTTTACCAAAGACGAGCTTCAAGACCTTTATACCAATATTGACATAGATGAGATGTTAAAGCTGCTGCGTATTGATATGGTAGATACCTATGTAGTGATTGATGTGGAGCAGGCAAAGAAGATTAATGCTCTTTTAGTAGAGGAGAACCTTCAGGTGTTAAAGGACTTTTCTACCTTTGTTATGCTCAATGATGTGGCAGAGTATTCTACAGAGGGATATGCCAGACTTTATGATGATATGACTAATAAGATGTATGGGATTTCCCAGAGTGTCAGTGACGAGGATGCCTGGATGTATCTGACACAGGATATGCTGCCGTGGGATTTTGGTAAAATCTATGTAGAGCAGTATTATGAGGAAGAGAGCAGACAGCAGATAGAGACGATGATTGCAGAAATCATCGAAGTATATAAGGATATGATTCGTGAACAGAGCTGGATGAGCGAGGAGACGAAGAAAAAGGCGATTCGTAAGCTTGAGACTATGTGTGTAAAGATTGGATATCCTGACAAATGGCCGGACAGCATGGAGATGATGCAGGTAACACCGATTAGCGAGGGCGGAAGTTTGTTGTCTAATCTGTTAGTAAATATGCAGGTGTCTATAGAAGAGACGCTGGTAAGTATCTTGGGAGAAGCAGACCGTGATGAGTGGGGAATGACACCACAGACAATAAATGCTTATTATAATCCAAGTAACAATGAGATTGTATTTCCGGCGGCGATGCTACAAAGTCCGTTCTTTGATGTGGATGCAGACTATGCGCAGAATCTTGGAGGTATTGGTTTTGTCATTGCACATGAGATTAGTCATGCATTCGACTCAAACGGGGCGTTGTATGATGAATATGGTAATTATGTTTCCTGGTGGTCAGAGGAGGAGGAACAAAGATATTTGGAGCTGGCACAGGAGATTGTAGAGTATTATGAGCGCTATGAGGTGATAGGGGAGCCGGTAGATGGCGTATTAACACTTTCGGAAAATATAGCTGACTTGGGAGCAATGGCTTGTATTACCAGAATATTAGAGGGAGATACGGCAGCATTAAGTGATGCGTTTATACAGTTTGCTTATATTTGGGCAAGTGAAGAAACGGTGGAGTATCAGATGTATTTGCTAGGGAGTGATACTCACGCACCGAATAAGGTCAGAGTCAATGCGGCGTTAAGTGCGTGTGATGCCTTTTATGAGGTATATGATATTGCGGAGACTGACGGTATGTATGTGGCACCCGAGAATAGGGTAGGTATATGGAAATAATTGTGTAAAAGACGTGCATAAGGGGGAGACATCATGAGAAGAAAAGACAGGAAGTCGAAGATAGCAGGGCTTTGTCTGACAGCGTTAGCGGCAGGCTTGCTGACAGGAGCAGGAGTACAAACGTCGGTAAATGCGACTGAATTGATAGGGACGCAATATACGGTTGAGGAAACCTCTGCTATATTATATAGCTGTAAAGGGACAGTGGCGTATGCGTCACCTGAGTTTACGGCACCAATGGTTACAACAATTAATGCCAATCTGCCCGTGCAGGTAGTTGGTATCACATCTAATGGTTGGTTTCAGATTAATCTCGGAACTATATGCTATGTCCCGGGATATTCACTGACACAGGAGCCGACAGGTGATGCAAAGGTTATTTATACGGAGCAGGAGATTCAGAGCTTTATAAAGGGAACCTATGCATTTTATGATAGTGAGAAGCTGGCGTCATTTTCTGTGGATGATGTGGAAGAAATGGATGCTACCATGTATCTTAGATATGTGGACTCCTTTTTGGCAGGCTATGGGTTGGCAGCAGACTGTATTATACAGGAGACAGGGGATACTTTGCAGGCAATGTATGAGGAGGCTTCGGCAGAGGATTCTGAATATTCCTATATGTCCATGCGTAATTTCCTTGCATTATATCGGAATGAATATTTAGAGCAAAGCTACTGGGGACCATGTATGAGTGCGGATGAGCTTAAAATTACCTTGAACAGAGCGCTCAGATATGGAGAAAAGGAGTTTATTACTGTATATAAGAATGCTGCGGTAGGTTCAGATAAGACAAAGATGAATAAGGTGATGTCTGAGGTGAAAGAGACTATGCTGGCTGAACAGGGAGTTATGTTTTCATATCAGATGAGTTATGGCTCGTATGAGACGGAAGAGGGCAATACAGCTTCCGGATGGATATTGGAATTTACAAAAGGCTAGAGGTATATAGATGGAGAATCATATCGCTTATATTGACGGTAATGGAGAGTTCTATTGCAGAGCTGTTCATGCGGTTGTAAATGATAAGAAGGACCAAACAATTTGTGGAATCGGGTGTCCCTGTTTTCGTGGGAAGACTGAAGAGGGATATCCGATTTGCCGATATAACAGCAGATGTAAGATTGATGATTATTTAGAGCCGGACATGCTGTTTGACTTAATACAAAGAGAAATTGCAACAGGAAGAGAACCTCTTTTTCCAATAACAGATGGGGAAAATTCGGAGGTACTCAGAGCATATTCTTATGCGGCAAAAGCTCATGCAGGACAGATGAGAAAAGGTACTCCCCTTCCCTACATGACACATATTATTACAACCATGAAGTATGCCAAGCTGCTGACGGACGATGTGGAGATATTGATTGCGGCGGCGTTGCATGATACGGTAGAGGACACATGGGTTACCCTGGATATGGTCTGTAAGGAGTTTGGTGATAAGGTGGCATGGTATTTGGCTGAGGAGACGGAGAATAAACGTGCCAGCCTTCCGGCAAGTGACACATGGGAAATCAGAAAGCAGGAGAATATTAAGCATATTCATCATGCAACCAAAGAGGTAAAGACGATTTTCCTTGCGGATAAGACTGCCAATGCAGAATCTTTGGTAAGAGAGCTTCATCAGATTGGCGAAATCCTATGGACAAAGTTCAATCAGACGGATAAAAGAAGACATGCATGGTATTACAGAGAGTGTGCCAATGCTCTGTGGGAGTTTGGGGATACAGAGGTATATCGCCTGCTTAGAGAGTATATACATGTGCTGTTTCAGGGAATTTAAAGAACGAAAGGAAGTCTTGCGTACAGGTAGAAAGCCTGACGCAAGAAATGAGGGATAGAGTAGTTATGAATCAGAAGGTTTTATGTAAGAAAAGAGGCTATAGCAGGTTGGTTTTGATGCTTGTTATAGCTTTTGTTGTGTTAATGACATGTGGTATGAGAGTACAGGCTGCTGAGTATACGGTAGCACCATTTGCAGCGTATATGTATACAGGAGAAGGAGCAGAGCTTTTTGCAGAGCCGGACCCGTTGACTTTGGCAGCAGTATTTCCGGGAGATTTACCAATACAAATTACAGGAATTACATCTAACGGATATTATCAGATTCTGGTAAATGGTTTGATATACTATATGCATGGAAGTGCTTTGTCTACTAAGACAGGAACTACGGCTTATAAATTGACTTCTATTGATGCTAAGGCGGCTTTGGTAGCAGATTTGGCAACGGGAGAGATTCTTTATCAGCAGAATATGTTGGACAGGCTGGTACCGGCAAGTACAACAAAGGTTATGACTACATTGCTGGTATTGGAAGCAATTTCGCAGGGAAATATTGCATTAGATACACCTGTTGTGGTATCATCAACTGCGCTGGCAGGTGTTCCAAGTGATGCCAGTCATGTGAATCCGCGTCTGAAAGCAGGAGAGGTTGTCAATGTTCTTTCTCTTTTGGAAGCAGTAATGATTAAGTCTGACTGTCATGCATGTAATGTGCTCGCAGAGCTTGTAGCAGGTAGTGTAGATAATTTTGTGGCATTGATGAATATGAAGGCAGCGGCTCTTGGCTGTGTAGACACCAATTTTGTCAATACATCGGGATATCCGGCGAATAATCATTATACCAATGCATACAGCTTGTCTTTGATTATGCGTGAGGCAATGAAATATCAGACCTTCCAGACGATTATTGGATTAAAGACGATAGAAATTCCGGCTACGAATTTGAGTAAGGTAAGAAAGCTGGAGAATACCAATGCATTGATTTTGTCGGGAGATTATTACAATCCTTATGTAATCGGTGGTAAGACGGGCTATTGTAAGGCTTCTAAGAATTGTCTTGTAACAGCCGCCACAAAGGATGGTAAGGGATTAATTACCGTAATACTGGGTGCCGAAACGAATACGATGACGGATGGAACAGTAGTTAAGCAACAGTTTAGTGAGACAAATAAACTAATAGAGATTGGATTTGCGACGCTTGCGGCGTCATAGGTTTTAGAAAGGCATGGTTGTGAAAATGGATAAGAAACAGGAAAAATGTCCTTATGTGGAAAGATGTGGAGCTTGTAATTTAGGTAAGACATCTTATGAAGAAACTTTGGTTGAGAAGAAGAAATGGGTAGAGGAATGTATCGGAAAGCATTGTAAGGAAATTCATGATGTGGCAGGTATGTACTATCCATATCATTATCGAAATAAGGTACATGCTGTTTTTGGCAGGCACAAGGACAAGGCAATTTCCGGTACTTATGCAGAGGGTACACATACTATTATTCCGATAGAAGACTGTTTGATAGAAGATGCGCAGGCAAGAGAAATTATAAAAACGGTAACCGAGTTAATTAATTCCTTTAAATTGTGGGTATACAATGAGGATACCGGACGTGGACTGATGCGTCACATTTTGATTCGTAAGGGAATGTCCACCAAGCAGATTATGGTAGTGTTGGTAACAGCAGCTCCAGAGTTCCCGCATAAGAATAATTTTGTGGATGCGTTAAGAAAGCGTCATCCTGAGATTACCACCATTGTACAGAATATGAATTCTCAGCAGACTACCATGGTGCTTGGCGATAGAAATAAGCCTTTGTATGGTCCCGGATATATTGAGGACGTATTATGTGGCTTAAAGTTCCGTATTTCGCCTAATTCCTTCTATCAGATTAATTCCGCACAGACGCAGGTGCTGTATAAGAAGGCAATTCAGGCTGCTGGTTTAACTGGTAAGGAGACAGTTATCGACGCTTACTGTGGTATTGGTACGATTGGAATGGCGATGGCTTCTAAGGCAGGTAAAGTACTTGGTATTGAGTTGAACCGTGATGCAGTGAAGGACGCAAGAGCCAATGCCAAGAGAAATCAGATTCAGAATATTCACTTTGTGGCAGCAGATGCTACAGATTATATGATAGAGATGGCAGAGGAAGGCAAGACAGTGGACGTGGTAGTGATGGACCCGCCTCGTAGTGGTAGTACAGAGGAGTTTATCATGGCTACAGCGGATATTAATCCATCAAGAGTGGTATATATTTCTTGTAACCCGGAGACACTTGGGCGTGACTTGGCTTGGTTTAAGAGAGAGGGCTATAAGGCGAAGGAGGCATGGCCTGTAGATTTATTCTGCCACACGAACCATTGTGAGTGCGTAGTGCTGTTGGAGAAAAAATAGTGGACAATAAAAGTCGTAGCTACATTAAATTCATATGTAGCTACGACTTTACTATTCTTCTTCAAATGAAAATAATTCTTCTACTGTGGTATCAAACACCTTGGCGATATCCATAGCGAGCTTTAAGGAGGGATTATACTGTCCCTTCTCGATGCGGATGATGGTTTCACGACGTACATCCACAAGCTCTGCAAGGGTATCCTGTTTCATATCAAATTTCGCACGATATTCTTTAATCTTGGTTTTCATAGTAGGCATGGCTTCACCGTCCTATTCTAAGTTACATTTCTCTAAAATGATAAAGCTGATGTTCTCAACCAGCTGTGAAAAGAAAAAGATAATAAAGGGAATGCGTATATTATCGAAATAATCATCTGAAAATGCAAAACTGAAATCTTTAATAAGCCATATTGCTGCTATAGCACAAACAATACAGATATATTTGGAAATATATCCTGCTTTATATTTGTGGAGCTTAGATAATTCATCTTGTTTTTCTAAATTCCTTGTTTGACTGATAGCTAAGATTATGATTATAGATAAGAGTAGTATAAATATAAAAGATATAGACATACTTACCATAGTATCAGCAAGATAATTGTTAGGTACAAAAGTTAAATGGGGTTTTAGGAGTAAAAAGAGATGTATTAGGATTATAAAAATATCTAAAATAGATGACCATAAAGCATTGTTTACAAGAGATGTTTTCTTAGGCTTATTCATTGTTGTGATAGTTTCCATGAGGTATATTCTCCTTTATGTGTAATTAGTTAACAGGTGATGTATTTGTCACTTGATGTGATAAATATATCACGTAATAATAGAGCTGTCAATATAAAAGTGACAAATAAATCACCTTTTCTTGAGAGGATTGTAGCTGAGAAATAGGGAAGAAAAATGTTGTAGAACAAAACTTTGTTAAAATATGAGCAAATATTGAAAAATAACTGCAAAGAGGATAAAATATATATAGATGTCTGAAAACGGCAAAACACATTAGAGTGATATGCTGTTTTAGAGAGTATATATAATTTAGTCAGGAGTGGTGGATATGAAGACAAAGTTAAACGAGATGCGAATCAAAGCAAGATTGACGTATACGTTCAGGTTGATTTTGATTATGACAAGTGCGGTGGCAATTGCCGGAATGATTTTTATATTCTTTATGAACAGTCAGTACAGTCATACCTTGACGTATTATGCGTTTCCGCAAGGTGATATCGGTCTTGCGATGAATGAGTTTGCAGAGGTACGAAGTGCCACGAGAGCCGTTATCGGTTATGAGGAACAGTATGCGATAGATGCGGCGATGGCGCAGCACGATGAAGCTGTGGCAGAGCTGGAGAAGTATATGGCGCAGATAGAACACACAATGGTGACACCGGAAGGAAAGGCGTCTTATGCAGCAATTCAAGATGCATTAGCAGCATATTTTGAGGTGGAAGCAAAGGTTTTGGAGATTGGTGCAACTACAGACCAAGAGCTTTGTGCACAGGCGCAGGACATGGCGCTTCATGATTTGACAGCGGTCTATAATGTTGCGGATGAAGCTTTTGTGGCATTGATGGATGTTAATGTGGAGAAAGGCGATGCCAGTCATGCAATGCTGGAAATCATGGAAGTTATATTATTTATTGTGATGATAGTGATATTGGTACTTGCAGTTTCTATTTCTACCAAGCTTGCAGTTACAATTTCTAAGGGTATTGAAAAGCCGTTAGATGAGATGGAAAAGCGTCTGAAGGCTTTTGCAGAGGGTGATTTATCATCTCCATTTCCAACTGTTGAATCTAAGGATGAGATAGCTGATATGGTAGAAGAAGCACATATTATGGCAGATAGATTGAATCAGATTATAGAGGATGTAAGCTATCAGACGGATGAAATGGCAGAGGGTAACTTTGCAGTTCTGACGAAGATGGAAGCACAGTATACAGGCGATTTTATGAAACTGCTCAATGCAATTCGTAAGATGAAGAGAGAGATGAGCAAGACATTGACGGATGTTGATGATGCAGCACAGCAGGTATCGGAAGGTTCTGTACATCTTGCAGAAGCGGCACAGTCATTAGCAGAGGGTTGTACAGATCAGGCAGCTTCCGTGCAGGAGATTCAGGCGACGGTTGATAGTCTTGTGGATGGTGTAAAGGATACAACAAGACAGGTAGAGGAGTCCTATACACAGGCGCAGCAGTATGCGAATGAAGCAGAGAAGAGTCGTGAGCAGATGGAAGCCATGATGGAGGCTATGAACAGAATTAATGATACTTCTACCCAGATTCAGAATATCATTGGCGAGATTGAGGATATTGCAGAGCAGACCAACCTGTTGTCTCTGAATGCGGCGATTGAGGCTGCAAGAGCAGGGGAAGCCGGTAAGGGCTTTGCAGTTGTTGCAGACCAGATTCGTAATCTGGCAGAGCAGAGTGCAAAATCAGCAGTAGATACGAGAGCTTTGATTGAAGGCTCATTGAAGGAAGTGGATGAAGGTAATAAGGTAGCCGAAAAGGCAGCTGAATCTATGAAGCTGGTAGTAGAGGGCATGAAGCAGATTGCAGAGACTTCCAGACATATTAGTGAATTGTCTACAGAGCAGTCGGAGGCAATCGAGCAGGTAGATGTAGGAATTGGTAAGATTTCAGAGGTTGTAGAAGCGAACTCAGCAACGGCACAGGAGACCTCGGCGACAAGTGAAGAGCTTGCAGCTCAGGCAAATACCATGAGTGATTTGGTAAGCAGGTTTAAGGTATTAAAGTAATGGATATTAATAAAAATGACTCCGCCTTAGGGTGGAGTCATTTGTCGTTATACGCAAGCTTCTTGCGGTTTCTTTTTCCAAAAATATAAAATAAGAGTGCCGACAACCAGAACAATAGTAACGGAGATACTGCCCTCTAAGCCAAAGCTGCCACCGCTAAATAATTCCTTACCTTCAACTGTAGCAGTTGAAAGTAATGCGCCGTCAACCGGATTACCGCTTACTAAAATTCCGTAGAAGTTACCCTGTACAAAGTTCCAAATGGAGTGAAGAGCACCGATTCCCCAAAGGCTTCCTCTACGAATAAAATACACAGAAGCAAAAATACCAAACAAAACAAGATTTACGAAGGATAATACGGTAATTCCACTGTTGGCAAGATGTAATGCAGCAAATACAAGTGCATTAGCAATGACTGCAGCGTATACTTTATGCGCTCTTGCATAAGAAACCATGAAGTATCCTCTGCAAAGTACTTCCTCTGCCATACCCTGAATCATAAATCCGAACAAATATGATAGGAACAGACCTAGAGAAAATGTGGGTGAAATACCTTCAATCTTTAATCCGCCTGTAACTACTCCAATTAGTACAGCAATTGAGAATATTGCAAAGCCCACAGCAGCACCAATTAAGTATTCCTTTATCATACCTTTCTTTACAAATCCCATGGTAGACATTTTTCTTTTCTGAATGAGCTTACAGAATAGACAAGCTACCGCAATCATCAAAATTTCAGAAAAAAGCATAATAAGAAATATAATATTGTTAGAAGCAATTGCCATAGATGCTTCAAAAACAGCCTGCATATCACCTGACTGTACGGCATGTATATAATCAGCATCAGTAAATGCAACCATTAGTGTTGCAGGAGTTTGAATAATACCCATAGCCATATTACAAGCAAAAAATACGGCAATAAATACTAAAATCTCAAGTATCCAGTTCATACCCTTTTTCGCAGCAGCAGCGTCTTCTACAAACTGCGGTCTCTCAAATAAATCTTTAGTCATAAAACCTTACCTTTCTGTATCCTGCATAGCAGGTATACTATGCTCTTTTGTTGATTGTTATGTGAATTTTATAGTTGAAAAACACAATATACATTGTAGCATGTAGTTAACATAAGTTCAATAAAGAAAGATAGATTGCTTATATTACTTGTTTTTGCCTGCTCATTAGATTATAATTTTGCAGAGAGAGCAAAAATTTACGTGATTCATTGTATATAGTTTTGAAATAAAATTATAAATAATAAAACAGTGTAAAAATGTTTGCCGAAAGGCAAGCATTTTTGTTTTTACAAGAGAAGAGCAGGAGGCAGAAAGTTTAGAATGAAAAAAGTATTCAATAGTTTCTTGTTGGCATTTGCAATCATATTACAGATGGGGATGGTTTCATATGCTCAAGATGCAGAAATAATATATGAAGGAAAGGACATTCTGCAAGTAGTTGTCTTGTACATTGATGAAGCGGGGGAGGAGCATTTTGTACAGAAAGGAAGCGGATTTTTAATAGGTGAAACGGGGACGCCGGCAGAATATTTGATTACTGCAAAACAGGTAACAAGTATATCAGAGGAAATGGCGCAGCAGATATCTGTATTATATACAGGTATAGAAAGTGTTAAGGATATAGAGTGTCAGGTAAAAGTAGTGATACAAAGAGATGTAATGATAGCGGCACAGCTTGTAAGTGAAAGTGAAGAAATGGGATTTTCCATATGGAGGCTTGAGCAGCCGATTTATGATAGAGAGGGAATGGTTCTTAGTCAGGATGCTCAAAAAAGTATAGGATATTTAAAGTATAACACAAGCAGTGGTGTGGATGTGCAAGGGCGTCCTTTGCTAAATGAAAAGGGAGCAGTTGTGGCGTTAGCACAGTCTGTAAATACGATAGATGCAGTATCGATTTCAGAAATAATACCTGTATTAGACGCATTGGGGATACCTTATACTACATATGAACAGCGAATGGAACAGAAAAAAACAGAATTTAAGTTGATGGGAGATCTTGTAGATTTTCAAAATGGAATTGCAATAGCAGAATACGAAGATAAAATGTCGATTCAAGAAATAGGAATAGCAGTAGCAATATCAATAGTTGTTTTGGTGATCTTTGTACTGATTATTGGAAAAATAACAAAGAAATCTCGTATGGAAAGAAAAAGGAAGAAGCAACAGGAATTTGAAATCGTATATGAGCCACCAGTGTTTACAGATGTTCTGGCACCAAAAGAGAATTATAAGCAGTTGATTGAACAGAGTGTACAGTTATCAGCACCACAGAGTAAAAAGAAAGTAGAAGACTATACGGGGATGCCGGGAAAAACAATGAATTATCGAACTGCGGGAAGCGATACGATGGTTCTTCATGCGGAAGAAATGGAACAATTTAAATATGCTTATTTAATAAGACGTAGTAATGGTGAGAGTATCCCAATTAAGGAAAAGGAGTTTGTATTGGGAAAGGAACCAAGTCAGACAGATTATTGTTTGTCCGGTAATTCTGCGATTAGCAGGGTACATGCAGTTATTTTGCATAAAGGGACAAAGTATGATGTGGCAGACAAGAATGCGACAAACGGAACATTTGTTAATGGAATTAGAGTTGCTGCGTTTCAGAAGGAACCATTGAGGAATGGAGATATTTTAAGGTTGGCAGATGAAGAATTTGAGTTCAGAAATCCTGCTGAGTAGGAGGGAAGAGGTAATTTATGAAGGAAATGGTCATTCTCCAGTTTGAGAGATATAAAACAGGGGAGCGTTATGATATAGAAGTACCGTTAGAAATAACTGCAAATGAGTTGTTGTTTTCGTTAAATAATGGTTTACAGCTTGGCATAAATTTACAGGACGTATCTCAGTGTTATTTGACAACAGAGAATCCAATAGCCTTATTAAAGGGAGATGTTCCCTTAAAGGAGTTTGGAATACACGATGGAACCAAGATATGCTTTAGAAGATAGGGTAAAAAGATGAATTATAAATTATCAATACACGGAAAAAATTTTTATAAGGAAATAGAATTATCTGAGGATTATAGTAAGGGACTTATTATTGGAACTACTAAAGAATGTCAAATGCGTTTTTCGAGAGAGAGCTTTGAAAAGGAATTTCAGATTCGTGTTTTTTCTCAAAATGGTCAATGGATGGCTGATACAAATGCTCCGATTTGTCTTATAAAACATGATGGAAAAGAGGGAAATACGCAGTATTTAGTGCCATTGGATATGATAACAGTGTATGATACTTCAGAACAAAAGGCATTGTTTGATATGGAGTTTTCAATTGATTTTGTAAATAAGACAAATGATTTTGATAGAAGAATATCCTGTGAAGGGTGCAATGAAATCATTATTGGCGGAATGCAAGGATGTACCATAAGAATTGCAGATCCTGTGTTATCAAAGGATTATGTACGGATTCTGCGCAACGGCAAAGGTCGAATCATTGATATACGTAATGCCCGATATGGAATATTAATGAATGGTTTTCCAAGCCGAAGCAAGGATGTGGAATTACATGATGGAGACATGATAACGATCAATGGTTTTTCTTTCTACTGGAAGAACGAGATGCTCTATACATCTGTAGAAACACAGATTAGTACCAGACTTCCGGTAATAGATAAAATGTGGCAGAAGAATCATTTGAAGTATCCAAAGTTCGTCAGAAGTGCAAGACAGCAGTTTGTGATTCCAAAAGAAAAAATTGATATTCTTCCGCCTAAGGCAAAGCCGGAGGAGCCTAAGAAGAATCTTGTAATGACAATGCTACCTATGCTGGTTTCTATGGGGTTAATGGTGATGATGCGAATGTCAATGGGTGGTAATGCCATGTTGGCAGTGATGTGCGTTGCTATGGGACTCGTAAGTATTGTTATGGGAGTGGTCAATTATAAGAATGAAGGGATACAGTACAAAAAGAATCTGGTGAAGAGAGAAAACGATTATAATCGTTATATTGCTGAGCAGGAGGATAAAATACAAAGGATTCAGGAAAAGGAGCGTATTATCTCAAAACAGAAATATCCAACTGTTGAAGAAAAATTACAGTTTGTTGAAGACTTTGATGCTAGACTGTTTGAAAAGCAGAAAAGTCACGAAGATTATCTCTATGTGCGTTTGGGTGAGGGAATTGTACCATCTCAATGTGAGATAGGTTATAAGAAACAGGAATACAGAGAAGTAGATGATCCGTTAATGGATTATCCTGAAAAGCTTCATGAAAAATATGCGTACAGTAAAGATATGCCTGTTATGCTGGATTTGAAAGATAAAAGTGCTGTAGGCTTCTTGGGTGACAGAACGCATCTGTATCAAATGGCCAAAAACCTAATACTACAGTTTTGTATTGAACATTATTATCAGGATGTAAAGATTTATTTATTGATGGGTAAGAATGATAAGGAGTATTTTGAGTGGGCACGTTGGTTTCGCAATTTTAGAGAAGAGAATGGAATGCGAAACTTTGTATATGATGAGGATAGCAGCAAGGTAATGCTTGAATACCTATATGCACAACTGTCAGAGCGTGAGAAGCTAAAGGAGCAGGCAATCAAAAATCTTCCGACCAATATCGTTTTTGTATATCGTTCAGAGCTTCTTAGTGAGCACCCTGTAAGTAATTACTTGGAGAATGCACATAAGCTTGGATTTGTTTTTTTGTTCTTTGAAGAATATATAGAGAAAGTAAATCCGTATTGTAAAAAGCGCATTTTTTTAAATCAAGAGGATTATACGGGGTATGTGCAGGACATTCAGAATGGAGAAGAAATACAGCGTTTTGCGTATACCCGCGTATCGGTAGATAAGGCATCCGAGGCGGCGCTTAAGATGGCGTGTGTTTATGTGGATGAAGTAAGTTTAGAGGCAAGTCTCACGAAAAATATTACTTTGTATCAGTTGTTAGGAATCAGAAATGTATATGACTTAGATTTGGCAAGACGATGGAATAATTCAAAAATATACGATACCATGGCAGCTCCTTTAGGTGTAAAAAGTGGAGATGAAATTGTATATTTGGATTTGCATGAAAAATATCATGGACCACATGGTTTGGTGGCTGGTACGACAGGTTCAGGTAAAAGTGAGATATTACAGTCATATATCCTCTCAATGGCAACACTTTTTCATCCATATGAGGTGGGATTTATTATCATTGACTTTAAAGGCGGTGGTATGGTAAATCAGTTCCGAGAGCTTCCGCACTTAAATGGAGCAATCACGAATATTGATGGTAAGGAAATCAACCGTTCATTATCTTCTATCAAAGCAGAGCTTCGAAAGCGTCAAAGACTGTTTGCAGAATATCAAGTAAACCATATTAATGACTACATTCGCTTGTATAAGCAGGGGATGACCAAGCAGCCATTGCCACATTTGATTTTGATTGTAGACGAGTTTGCAGAGTTGAAAAGCGAACAGCCGGAATTTATGAAGGAATTGATTAGTGCAGCCAGAATCGGACGAAGCCTTGGTGTGCATCTGATATTGGCAACGCAGAAGCCGTCAGGTGTAGTAAATGAACAGATTTGGAGTAACTCTAAGTTCAAGCTTTGCCTGAAGGTGCAGAATCAGAATGACAGTAATGAGGTTTTGAAGTCGCCTCTGGCAGCAGAGATTCGAGAACCGGGAAGAGCATATCTGCAGGTTGGAAATAATGAGATATTCCAGTTATTTCAATCAGCATACAGTGGAGCGCCTGTGCCAAATGGTGCAATGGGAGAAAAGAAACGCTTTAAGATATCTAAGGTAGAGCTAAGCGGAAGAAGAGAAGTCATATACGAGCAAAAGCCGGTTGAAGACAAAGGCGTGGATACACAGTTAGATGCCATTGTAGATTATGTGGCAGAATATTGTAATCAGCAGAAGATAGAGCGTCTGCCTGATATTTGCTTGCCACCATTAGCAGAAGTGATTACGTATACTTTAGAGAATTATGAGAATAAGGGTACTGATATATGTGTACCTGTTGGTGTATATGACGACCCTGATAATCAGTATCAGGGAATCATGGATGTTGATTTTTCGCAGGAGCATGTATTTATTGTCGGCTCATCGCAAACCGGAAAAACCAATATGCTACAAAATATGGTTCGTGGAATTGCGTCAACATACTCTTCTAATGATGTGCAAATTTATCTCTTGGATTTTGCTTCTATGATGTTGAAGAATTTTGAAGAGCTGAGGCATGTAGGAGATGTCATTACTTATACAGAGGACGAGAAGCTTAAGAACTTCTTTAAGATGATGGAGCAGGAGCTGTCGATGCGTAAGGATATGCTGTCAGAGATAGGTTTAAGCTCATATGCAGCATATCGTGAGTCGGGCCAAAAGGATATACCTCAGATTATTATTATGATAGATAATATAGGTGCCTTTAGAGAAATGTTTGGAATGTTGGATGAGAAGCTTTTGAAGCTTGTTAGAGAAGGAAGCTCTGTTGGAATCAGTGTGGTAGTGACGGCACAGCAGACAGCAGGACTTGGATATCGCTATTTGTCAAATTTCTCAAAACGTTTTGCACTGTATTGTAATGACTCTGGTGAGTATTCATCGGTATTTGAACGTTGTAGGACGGGCTTGAGTTCTATTCCGGGCAGATGTCTGATTGGTATGAATAAGACGATTTACGAAGGTCAAATATATATCGCATTTCCGGCAGAGAAGGAAATAGATAAGGTAAAGGAAATGAAGTCTTTCATCAGTGAGGTAAATACAAACGACAATGGAAGAGGTGCAGCAAAGACTCCTGTTATGCCTTCCCATGTATCGAGGAAGCAATTACATGATATGTTGGGTGGCAGATTGAATCCGTATGCAGTACCATTGGGGATTAATTTCGAGAATATGGAAGTAGATACCATTAACCTTCAGAACTTCCAGATATTAGGAATATCCGGTGAAAACGAGCTGGGACGAAAAGAATTCATAAAGCATACAGTGATGGAATTATTGGAGAACCAAGGCACTTCGCCTGTAAATATCTACATATATGATGGTCCGGAGCAGGAACTGAGAGAATTTGCAGACAAGGTAACCTGTTACAGTACAGATGTAGAAGGAATAAAAGTGCGTATTAGAGATGTGTATGCGCAGCTACAACAAAGAAAGGATAAGAAGCTTGATAATATGCCGTTAGAGTGTATTATTATGAATCATGAAGCTGTGTACGACATCATAGGTAACGATAATGAGATATTAACAATCTGTAAGAAATGTTTGATTGAATACTCAGAATGTAAGTTTACTTTTGTACTTACGAGAGTACCGAATACAAATTTGCGGTTTAAGGCAACACCATTTGTCAAAATCCTGGGAGATGCGACTAATTTGATTATATTCCAGCAGATACAGGATATTAAGCTGTATGATCCGGATATTAGAAGTCGTAATAAGTATCACAGACCATTAATTCCAATGGAAATGTACTTTAAGTGCGGAGATTACTTTGGAAAATACAAAATACCGGAATTATAAGGATAATATTGTAGCACAGTTGTGTACATATTATAGAAAAAATGGTACTATTTGAATGGCATAATAGTACAAGGATGTATGAAAAGGAGGAGAAAAATGGATACATCATTAGCAACACAGGGAATGCCTGAATTATCTCTGGCAGGACTTGCAACAACAGATACAGTAGGTGGTACTTCTAACATTGTAGCTGAATCATGTGCCAATTTGGACACATATGCATTGAACTTGGAATCTTTTATCGAACAGCTTCTTGCGCAGGAAGAAGAGATACTGCGTGGTTGGGAAGGTAATGCAGCAGATATGTTAAGACAGCAGTTTCCGGGATTAATTGATGCTTTTAGACAGATTCCACCATCAATCCGTTCCATCTCAGAGTGGGCAGGTTCTACAATGAATCGCTATGTATCAGTAGATGATGAAACAGCAGCTAAGATTAATGAGATTATGGGAGGAGTGAACTAATGGCAGAGTTTGGTGGAGTAAAGTTAACCCAGAACACAGACAGTCAGAGCAGTAAGGCAGCACAGTTAGAGAGCATAGTAGAGTCTATTGTGAAAAAGATTGAAGAGATTGATACAGAAATTATGAATCTTGTTCGTGGCGGTATGGAAGGTAGTTCCGTAGCGACTATGGCAAATACATATATTCAGAACAGAAATGTAATCAATGACTATGTGAAGAGATTTGCAGCAACAGCATGTGTATTGGATGAGAGCGCACAGGCTATGAAGAACATCAATATGAATTCGGATACAGCAGCAGGTGGCGGAGTAAGCGCACAGTAATTGCTATGGTAATATATGGAGGCCGCTTTTTGCGGCTTCCATATGATGTAAAGAGAGAGGGAGAGAACCTTTGAGCAGTGAATTTGATTTTAGAATAAAACAGTCTGCATATGTGCAGGCTTTGGAAACATATAGAAGAGCAGAAGAAGCATTAGAGAGGGAACGCCAAAGACAACAGGACAATTTTTCCTCTTTACAAACGATGCAGGGGAACAGTATGACTGCACTACGTCAGGCGTCAAACAAATACTTTGACTGTGGTCTCTATAGCGAAACACACGGACAGGTGAAAAAGGTGCGAGAGTTTATGGAAGAAACCTTGACTGAGATGAATGCGCTTATGGTAAGATGTGAGGAGTTCCCTGAACAGCTTCGCTCGGACTACTACATAGAGCCGATTAGGCCGGCGGCAGGAAATAATACCTCTCGTAACGGAGATATTCTGTCACTTAATTATGATAAGATTGCGGCACTTAAGGATATTTGTGACCGAATATCAGAAGAAGCACAGACACTAGGGAGTGAAATGGAAAGCATTATTCGTTCCTGCAGTGGACCGATAGGAGATATCAATGGTTATATATCCGATGTACAGGCGGCAACCCGTAAGCTTAAAAGAGTTAATAATTATCGTGATTCTTTTCAGAAGTATGAGTCTGGTATTAGAGCATTAGAGTTTGATATGTACGTTAGATTACGGGCATTATCAGGAGATACAAAAGCGTTAGCAGATGAAATGTCTATGACGGAAGAGGAATTACTCACATGCATTAAGTATCTTGAAATGCCTCAAGAAATGCTGGAAGGATTTAAGGAACAATATGGAGAAGAATCCTATGCCAGAGCAGTAGATTTGTTAACGCGTAACACAGATGGAATTTACGGATTTGAGGAATTGTTGAGAAGTGAAGAAATAACGGAATCAGATGTAGAAATATTGGCAAATGTATATGAGACTTTATTTGAGAGAGTAGAAATGGCAACAAATGAGGCAGAATGTATACAAGAGAAAAGAATTCTTGAGGTGTATCTTGAAAGCATGTATAAACTGGAAACCGCTCAGGTTAATTTGCCAGGGAATGGTATGCCATATTATGTGCCTTATGTAGGTGTTAATGATACATTGATAGAAAGATTGTCGTATTATGTAGAAGATGAAGAACGGTTAGCATCACAGGTATTATCAAGCCTTAATGGGAGTAAAATAGAGATTTTAGAATGCTGGTTTGCAGATGCAATCACAATAGATGAATTAGGAGAAATACAGTTAGTTGATGTAGATATAGACTATACGGATTTGGGTATTGTAATGGGAGTTACGGCTTGCCCGGATGCATCCAATAGAGGAATTCATGCAGCTGAGGGTACAGAGAGTTATAGAGTGAACAGCATAATAAAAACAGCCGTTTATGTGGATGCATTAGGTCAGGATATTCTAGACAGGATGGAAGAACTCGGATATTCTGAGGAGAATATTGTACAGATGTATATGCTGACAGAGAATGAGACAGATGTGGTATTTTGGGATAATATATTTGCAGGAGATTATAAGGATGCATTTAATGCACCGATAGATGCGTTGGGAGAAAATACGAAGCTTGGTTTGGGATATTATGGAGTGCGTCTGGGAGAATTACTGCAACAGGGAAAGAGTACAGAATTGCAGGATTTAGTAAACGGAATTCTATACATTGATGAGAAGCGATATCCTATGGAAAATTATGACCCAGAAGAATATCTGGATTTAATGCTTTTGGAGACGCGGGCGATAAGAGAGTTATATACGGCCCTTTTGTTCACAGGAGCGGAAATAGGAGACGATGCAAGAGCATATTCCAGAAACGTAAATGAGATGTGTAGTTTTTGGAATGCACTATATCAGATAATGGATGAAGGCGATATAAAAATCGTTGGAGGTGGTAGCGATAAGTGGTATTCGCGAGGTGAATGCGTTGTCCAAATTGATAATCTTGGACTAAGTGGAATATACGATAAAGATAAAGGTTATATTGCCGGTGAGGATATGCTTTTTAGTATAAATCTTTTGGATAGCGAGAGTCAGGAAGCTATAAAGTCTATAACGGTTACAACC
>JAZNMO010000106.1:0-9192 GCA_045579665.1 Lachnospiraceae bacterium | reverse complement strand
GCCAAGGAGTTGTAGCTAAGTGTTGTCTTCCTAAGACCGCTTGGGCCTCCGACTTCTGATAAAATCTCAGCAAGCTCTGCGTCTGCTACATCCATTACTTCTGCTACTGCTTCTGTGGTTTCTGTTTCAATAACCATCCCTGTCTCTTCTGCAAAGCTTTTACCTGTAATAAAGTTGAATGGATAGCCGTTCATACGATAGTACTCAACCTGCCAGTTAACAAATGTCTCATAGCTAGATATTGCTTTCTCACTATCTTTTCCATCTTCTAACCAATCAATAAAATTATCCGCAAATCTTCTTACACCATCTTCACCATCATAAATATAACTATTTTTACTAACATCATTTTTTGCAATTACCATACCAGCAAATTTTAAATATGTCTCTGTATAAACCAATACTTCATACCAATTCATTGCATCTAAAGATTCTTGAGTAGCGCCTTCCACACATTGCAGATAGTTATCTTTCTGAACTATACGCGTAATCATATCGTATTGATTACGACATGTTTCATACGCACTATCCGTCTTAATAATCTCCGATGCATCCAAAAAGTTCTGATAGGCATCCCATCCTGCCTGCATAAACTCATCAGTTACCTCAGCAGCTTCAACCTTTCCTCCAAATGCAGTCGAAGCCATAACCACTGCCAGCATTACAAGTGCTATCGCTCTTTTTAAATTGTGTTTCCATGTTACTCTCTTCTTCATAAGTACCTCTCTCTTTGTGTATTCATTATTTATATCAACCGTATACAACGGCTAATAACGCTATTATTTCCCCTATTCCCCATACACAAGTCCGATATCTCACCAAATTGTTAACATAAGTATATTATATTACAATATAATATAATGCAAGATTTTTTTAATAGTTAAAAACCACTTTTAAGTATACTACTCGTAAGTAGTTTTCTTATCGCTACAATAAAAAAGTGTTGCCCGGCGGCAACACTCTGCAAGAATCAGCTTAGCTGATTCTTGTTTTACTTCCACTACTTTTCGAGCACTTTCCTATTCCATAAAAAAGACGGGTGCCTTACCCGCCAATTAGTGGACTTAGGATTTCCCCCAAGCCCAGCAAACAACTATATGATACCTTGCCATTTTCATCCTCTATTTCATCTTTATCTACTGCTTTCTCGAATTATGCAGTAAGCTCATCTTCATCTCATAGTAAGCAGGTGTCATATCCATATAGTGTCTGTGCGGATTCACGAATCGCTGCTCCTCTTCCCATATCTCATCCTCAAGCTGACGAGTTACATACGCACGAATCTCTTCAAGAGTTGGAAGCTCATACACTCGCTTACCATTTTCAAATATCTTCACCTGCAATGGCTTCGCAGTACAATCTGTAAAATACAGATTTCTCCAAGGCATCTCCGGGTCTACGAATCTGAACTCCTTAGATAAATCTACCTCTTCCTCCGCAGTTGCAAGCAAATCTGCCTTTGCCTTGCCATTTGCATCATAGATTCGATAAACCTTCTTCAAACCAGGGTTCGTAATCTTCTCCACATTACCAGAAATCTTAATACGAGGCTCGAAGACTCCATCCTTCTCCACTGCTGCAATCTTATAAACTGCACCAAGAAGTGAAATATTATCATCAGAATACTCACTGGACGCTCCTGTAATTAATCTTTCTCCAACACCATAGCTGTCAATCGTAGCCTTCTGATTATTCAGTGAACGAATGGTATACTCATCCAAACTATTCGATACAATAATCTTACAGTCCTCTAATCCCGCTTCATCCAGCATTTTTCTTGTCTTAATTGACAGATATGCAAGGTCTCCACTATCTATACGCACGCCCTTCAATCGCTTGCCAAGCGGCTCTAGAACTTCCTTTGCCACCTTAATCGCATTCGGAATACCAGACTTCAAGGTATCATACGTATCAACAAGCAATACGGTATTGTCAGGATAATTCTCTGCATAATGCTTAAATGCCTCATACTCATCCTGATAGTACATAACCCAGCTATGTGCCATAGTACCGCTTACCGGAATACCAAACATCTGACCTGCCAGTACTGTTGCCGTGCCTGATGCACCACCAATATAAGAAGCCCTTGCGCCATACACCGCTGCATCCATATTATGAGCACGTCTTGCTCCAAAGTCCGATACAGCCTTTCCCTCTGCTGCCTTCACAATTCTCCTTGTCTTAGTTGCAACAAGTGACTGATGATTCACCAGTGCAAGAATTGCAGTCTCCACAAGCTGTGCATCAATAAGCGGTGCAATCACTGTAATAATCGGCTCATTCGGATACATAACCGTTCCTTCCGGAAAAGCGTAAATATCTCCCGAAAACTTGAAGTTCTCCAAATAGCTTAAAAAGTCTTCTGTAAAAGTATTCAAAGAGCGAAGATAAGCAATATCCTCCTTGGTAAAATGCAAATCCTCAATATACTCTATAATCTGCTCTAATCCGGCAAAGATAGCAAAGCCTCCTTTATCCGGATTCCTTCTATAAAATACATCAAAAGCTACTCGTACCTGCTTATCTCCATCATTAAAATATCCGTTTGCCATGGTTAATTCATATAAATCCATTACCATGGAAAGATTTCTGCTACCTGACTGTCTCATTCTATCTGTCCTTTCAATGACAAATCCTATAATACCTTATCCAAATACGTAGAATAAATATAAAATGCCTTATCGCCCAATATAACCTTTGACCAGCCGTTATTACCTACACCAGTTCTATAAACCATATCTCCGGGATTCAGCTTCAATACAATGGTAGAAGGGTCCTCTGTGCTTGGCACAGTTCTGACATTTACCGTTGTATTCGGTGTTACAACATCCAATACCTCAGTATACTGTACACAATCAGTTGCATTCACATGTGGAGCACCGCTCGGGTCCTTTGGCTTTGCAATCTCAGTATAATCAAAGTATGAAAGGTTCATATCAACCTCTGCATTGATTCCTGCAATTCTTGCCTGACAGCTATACTGCCAAATAGAATAAAGTCCTTCGTACTCCGGTGATACTGTCTGCGGGAATGGGAACTTCGGATAATATGCCAGCCAAATCTTATACTTTGTCTGTAACGCTGTTGTATTCCATGCATTATCACCTGTTAAAGCATTTTTAGAACCATAGAACATCGGTGTATAGCCTCTTGCGGCAATGGTATCCATAAAAGTAATTGCCAACGCTGTTCTCTGATCCTTTGTCAGACTATAATGTCTGCTGGACTTCTTCTCATATCCTTCGCAATCATATGCTACCGGATAGGTAATACTATACTTATCAATCAAATTGGCAACCCATGTCGCCTCTTCTACAACTTCTGCTGCATTGACTGCAGTTGAGAAGAAGTAAACACCTGTCTTAATACCGACTCTGTTTGCCTCCTGCAGATTGTATCTTGCATAAGGGTCTTCTGTTAGTATACCTGTTGTCTGTGTTCTATATCCAACACGAATCATTGCAAACTGTACACCTGCTGCCTTTACCTGGTCCCAGTCAATCTCTCCCTGATATCTGGAAACATCAATACCAATCGCCGGTGTTGCCACCTCCACTGGTGCAGCATTTACCTGCATCGGAGTCATCATCGTTGTCAATGCCATTGCTGCCGCTAATACAATAGAGGCAAATCTTGTTGTAATTTTCTTTCTTGTCTTCATTCGCTACCTCATTACTTTCTTTCCCTCTTACAAGAATCTTTCATATAACGATTCAGAACCAAATTTGCATGGTTCTTTTTCTATTCAGAACCATTCGCAAAATCGTGCTGCGCACTTTTCTTTTGCTCATGTGGTTACACCACCATATAAATTTATGAATTTCGTCCTTTGTAAGCAAGCTTACTCGGCCTGTATTCATAAATTTGCATGGTTCTGAATAGTATCATTTTACAGCTTTTTTCTATACAGGTAAAGTTATTTTCAGTAAAAATTATGTTAACCTATCTTTTTCTGCTTTCAAAGAAAATAAACTGATTGATAGAATCCAAAATATCCTTAAAATCCTCCTTTGGTGCCAGCTCCACATATCTTTGCAAAAGCTCATTTTCCTGTTTCTTAAATCTTCCATAGAAAATATCAAATAGATTATGTCCTCTCATATAGATTCTTATCTCCTCCATATGAGCCTTCACATCCTCCACGGTTTCCAAATCATGCCCAAGAATCTCTCGCAGCTTTCTTCCGCTCTTGATTCGATGTAAGTATTCCTTCCACTTTGCAAGGAATATCTTATAAAAGTCCTCCTCTGACTTCACAACACCAAGCTGTGCCATAATCTTTGGATTTAGGAAATAATTTTCAAAGGAATAATACTTTAAAATCAGCACATTTTTCGGCAATACCTTAGGCAGCTTATCAATATCCTCATAACTTCGTTCCTCATAATATTTACAAAGCTGACGCTTTAGTTCCTTCGCATCCTTACCATCGCCATCACGAATCATAATAAACTGGTCTCTTAGGTACACCTGATTCATATATTTAAGGTTGGCATAGGTCTTAATATTGGTACAGCTATTGGTAGTAATAATTGCTACCCTTGATAACTGCCCCTGTTCATCATATACCTCAGAATAATATTTCTTCAAAAGCAGCGGTAAACGACTCTTATCCTGCTTGCCCTCTACAATAAATACGAAGTTCACATTCATCAAATCATTCGCAGTATATCCCAAGTCATCCAATATGACACTAATGTCAGTCTTTTCCCGTACCATTGGAGAACCATTCTTATTCAATACCATCTGACGAATCTGCTTACTATTAAAGTTCGGTAACAGATTCGGTGAGTGTGTGGAGAAAATAACCTGATGCTTTTTGCACAACCGGTATAAAATATCTCCCGTGGTCTTCTGTGATGTCGGATGCAGGAAAATCTCAGGGTCCTCTATCATAATAAGACTTGGCATCTGATTTGCTTCATCTGTATATGCTTCTAAAAGCGAAAGCATATAGATACTTCTCATGCCCTTGCTCATACGCTCAATCGGTCTTGTAACCCTCTGTGCCGGCTGATAAAGTTCTGTTGTTACATCAAGCATACTTTCCACATTGCGATTCATAGAAAATAAAATCTGCTCCTGCCCGCCATTCTTGCGAAACTTCTCATTTACATGCTTTGAAAAGCTGTCAAGATTCAACTGATACAGCTTATAATCCAATAGCCTTGCCGTTTCCATGGCTGAAAGCTCCTGTGGTGTCTTCTGATTCAATAAACCGATACAGGAAAAGCACTTTGTACACTTCTTCGCCTTACTAAAGATACAGCTATTATTACGCATATTCTTGAGCTGTTCATCCTCTTGCAGGGTCAAAAGCTCACTCTGAAACTGTGCCAAATCACGCTCAGCATCTATAAAGTAAATCTTAGGAAATACCTCTTTGATATATGGATTATTCTTTTTAAATCCATCGTCATACCGCACCTTCCCATCTCGATTTGCCACAAAGGTAAATCGTAGAGAACCACTTTGAAAAGAAGGGAGCTTCTTCTCAAACTCTGCCTTCCACGCATCAAACTTACGATACTTACTGATACATCCGCTTTGCTGCAATTTCACTAAGTCCTCTTCCTGATAAGAAATGGTCACTTCAACCTCTATATTGGAGCCGGCTTCATCAAAGTCCTCCGGCTTAATCTGATAATCACCGCCTACAGCCCGAATTGCATCAAGCACTGTCGTTTTACCAGTATTATTCTGTCCTACCAAAATCAATGCATTCTCAATATTTTTAATTCTGATTTCCTGAATGGATTTAAAGTGCGCAATGCGCAAAGCCGTAATTCGCATGACGTTTCCCTTTCACTTTGTATTATTACCAATATTTTATCAATTTCAATATATTATGTCTACATAACAGCACAAAAGGACACTGTAAAAATACAATATCCCAGACTATAAGCAAAAAAATAATAAAATTCTTCTATTCTATATTCAATTCCTATTTTTATCGAGCGAATCATGCTACAATAGATGTAAAATTTGAATTTAACGCTGGTCAGGAGAGTTAAGATGATAGATATACGAACTGAAAGATTAATCATAAGAAATTATAAAGAATCAGATTTAGTTGATATTATGAATTATTTTTCAAATGAAGAGGTGAGTAAATACGAGGATTTTTATCCAATGTCAGAGGAACAGGTAAGAAATATAATTGCTGAGTGGAAAGATATGGATAATCGTCTTGTTGCTGAATTAAAGGAAAAACAAATTGTTATAGGAAGTATAGGTTATTGGGTTGATGATGAAGGGCATCATTGTATCGACTATGATTTTAATCCGGAATATTATGGAAAAGGCTATGCAAAGGAAGCTGGAGATGCGCTAATTCAGCATTTATTTGGGGTTATAGATGTTGATGCAATATATGGTGATTGTGATGTGCGTAATGTGTCATCATGGAAACTTTTAGAAAGACTAGGTTTCCAGCGAATAAAGCGTTTTGATAATCAGTCATACAAAAATGATAGATTAGGCAATCCAATTTTAATAAGTACTTATTTATATGAATTAAAGAGAATGGAATGATTTTGGAATTTTACATAGAGAAAAAAGTTTAAATTAGTAGGTGAAATATGTATTATGAAGAATATGGTAACAAAGATGGACAATTAGTGGTATTTATTCATGGTGGTTTTACAACACATGAATCGTTTATGAAACAATACAATCTTCTTCCAGATAAAAGAATGATTTTTGTTGATTTGCCCGGCTGCGGAAAAAGTAAACAGAAGGAGTTTAATAGCTTTTCATTCGAAAGTGCTGCGTTTGAGGTTATGAAACTGATTGAAAAGCTTTCCCCAAACCAAAAGGTAATTTTGATTGCACATTCTTATGGCGGATTAGTTGCCAAAGAGGTTTTAATTAGAATACCTCAACAGATTGATAAAATAGTGGTAGGAAGTACAAATATTCAAAAAAGTTTTCTGTTTTGGCTTTATACGAGAAAAATAGGTTGCCATATTTTATGGAAACAAAATAAGGAACGTTATATACATGAAGGAACTACTTGGAAGTGTGTATGTGATATGCAAAAGGATGCATGGAACAAATTTAATTTGAGTGAACTAAAAGGAAATTCTCAAATAGTGTGTTTATTTCTATATGCAGAATATGATATAAAAGAAATTCGAAATTCAATGAAGTCATGGAAAGAAAAATTTCCAAACTGTCAGCTTTATGAAATAGAGAAATCAGGTCATAACTATTTTTTTGATATGCCGGAGATTGTGAATCCCATAATTTCTGATTTTTGCAAATAATACATTAACTTTTGAATTTGACGGAGGAGTATGATTTTATGAAAAAGGTTACTCTTGGCTCACTGATGTTTTTTGCAGGCTTACTTTCAACTGCTGTTATGTTGGCAGGAAGCATGGCAAATGCATGGACTATAAATGGGAAGATGTCTTCTGTTTGGAATATATCTTAATACGGACTTATGCCAGCACTATACTGTTTTGTACTTGTTGCAGTAATAGGTTTAGCTATAGCTATATGGGGATTGTTTGAGAAGAAGTAAGCTAATTGCAATTTGTCGAGCGTGCCTAAATTTTTGTAATACTGTGAAATGAATTTGAGGAGATAGAACAAGGATGTATTATTTATTGTTTTTAAATTTAATTGTACCATTCGTAATGATTTTAGTAGGAGACATACTGAAGAAACACCCTGTATCAGATATGAGTAAACATAATGGGTACAACACGCCAACTTCGAGAAAATCACAAGAACATTGAGAATATGCACAAAGTATTGCACCGCATATATTCATGTTTATAGGGAAAATACTTGGAGTAGAAGAAGATAAGTACATTCGAATAATAAATTTCAGTTTGTATAATACTATAGCCAAGGCACAGTGATATCACAGTGCCTTGGCTATTTGTTGTTTTAACCTTTGTCTGTATCCTAAGAACATAGCAAAAGACTATGCCCTCTTAATTAAAAATTAGATTTTCTCTACACCAATTGTAACATTTTCTCCGTTTACGTTCCATTCCTTTGCATTTGCAACATCTGAACCGTAAATAAATCCATCTGCAAGAACCTTAGTACCGATAGATGCTTCATTCTTCTGAACAACGGCTGCAACCTTATCATTTCCATTTACAGAAACCTTAATATGGTCCATAACCTCGAAGTCAGAATCCTTACGCATAGTCTGAATCTTACTAATTACCTCGTATACGAAGCCTTCCTCAATTAACTCTTCAGTCAGGTTCGTATCTAATACAACAGTTGCTACATTATCAGCCTCTGTTACATAGCCTTCCTTCTTAGCGATATCGATTAATAAATCTTCCTCAGCAAGCTTAACCTCTACACCATCTACATCAAATGCGATAAAGCCGTTTGCCTTAAGCTCATCCATAGCAGAGTTACCATCGATAGAAGCAAGAGTCTTCTGAATACCGCCAAGCTGCTTACCATACTTAGGACCTACTGTTCTAAGCTGTGGCTTGAATGTATAAGATGTGAACTCTCTTACATCATCTGTAAATACAACATTCTTAACATTCAACTCTTCACGAATGATTTCCTGATAGAACTCATCTAATGTGAAAGGAGCCTTAATGAACATATTACCGATAGGCTGACGATTCTTGATATTTGCTGTATTTCTACAAGCTCTACCCATAACAACCGCCTTAAGAACATTCTCCATATCCTCTTCTAGCTTTGTATCAATCCATGCCTCATTTACCTCAGGAAAATCGCATAAATGAATACTCTCAGGTGCGCTCTTATCAATGCTGCATACTAAGTTTCTATAGATATCCTCTGTCATGAAAGGAATCATAGGTGCTGCTGTCTTGCTGATGGTAACCAGTGCAGTATAAAGAGTCATGTAAGCATTAATCTTATCCTGCTCCATGCCCTTTGCCCAGAACCGCTCACGGCTTCTGCGAACATACCAGTTACTCATTTCATCTACGAAATCCTGCAATGCTCTTGCAGCTTCCGGAATACGATAATTCTCTAAATGATTATCAACTTCACCTACTACCGTATTTAACTTAGAAAGTAACCACTTATCCATAACAGGAAGCTTATCGTATTCTAACGCATACTTGGTTGCATCAAAGTTATCAATATTTGCATACAGTACAAAGAATGCATAGGTATTCCAAAGGGTTCCTAAGAACTTACGCTGTCCTTCCTGCACGGCCTTACCATGGAAAC
>JAZNMO010000105.1:0-3984 GCA_045579665.1 Lachnospiraceae bacterium | reverse complement strand
ACTCCTTGGCTCACAGAACGACATGGCTACGATCCGACTTGAGGGATTTTTATTCGAGTCTGGATGCATTTTGTGAAGATATGGATGTGGATAAGCAGGAGATTGTAGATAAGCTTTCAACGATTGATTATCACTATGATAGTGAGAGAAATCAGTTTGTGTAGAGTGCTAAAAAGCATAAGTTGGTCTATAACAGCAAGTTTTGTTAATCCGGTATAAGATGATGAGGGAGATAGATATTTTGGAATTCAAGATATCTGTCTTTTTTGTTTAATAAGACAATTCAACGAAATAACCGAATACGGTTGAAGTGTAAAATAAATAACCATATAAGGTGAAAAAGATTGATAGTAACCGTTTACGGATATATAATAAGGTTAATAAACGGGAAGAGGAGGCGGCTATATGTATCGGGATATTTTGCGTGAGAAAAAGGAAAAGGCGAATTGGACAACGGAGGAGCTTTCGAAGCGTTCGGGTGTGCCTGTAGGGACGATTAATAAGATATTGAATGGTGAGACGGCATCGCCGCGATATGATACCATGAAAGCTTTGGATGAGGCATTTATAGAGAGCGGTATGGATATGGTGCGTGAAGCGGCATCTTATAATATAGGTAAGGCGGATGGAGAATATACATTAGAGGATTATTATCAGTTACCTGATGATGTACGGGCAGAGTTGATAAATGGAAGGTTCTTTTATTTACAGAGTCCGACTTCGAATCACCAAGGTGCTATAGGCGAGCTATATTTTCAAATAAGACTTTTTATTAGTCAGAATAATGGTGATTGTCAGCCATTTATAGCGCCTCTTGATGTGCAGCTGGATTGTGATAATAAGACCATGGTACAGCCTGACCTTATGATTATCTGTGATAAGGATAAGGTTCGTAGGGATAGAATATATGGGGCTCCTGACTTTATTGCAGAGGTTCTTTCTCCATCCACGAAGAAGAATGATACGGATCTTAAGCTTTTGAAGTATAAGAATGCAGGTGTGAGAGAGTACTGGATTGTGGATCCGGATAAGGAAAGACTGATTTGCTATTTCTTTGAAGAGGATGGTTTAATGCCCAATGTTTATATATTTGATAATGAAGTGCCGGTAAGGATATACGATGGTGAATTAAAGATAAAGCTTAGTTAAGGAGTATTAGGGGGCAACACTTTGTTTCTTTTCAAAAGTCTTTGTGTTATACTTTAGAAGTATTGTTTACATAGAACAGATTACAAGAAGAAGGTGACACAATGAATCTTTTTGATTATATACAGGAGACCAATAAGGAGAAGGAGTCTCCGCTTGCGGCAAGATTGCGTCCGACTACGCTGGAGGAGGTTGTAGGGCAGGAGCATATTATTGGTAAGGATAAGCTCTTGTATCGAGCTATCAAGGCGGATAAGATAAGTTCTATTATCTTCTATGGTCCACCCGGGACAGGTAAGACTACACTGGCGAAGGTGATTGCGAATACTACCAGTGCAGAGTTTACGCAGATTAATGCAACAGTAGCCGGTAAGAAGGATATGGAAGAGGTCATTTCTAAGGCTAAAGATACCATGGGGATGTATGGTAAGCGCACGATTCTTTTTATAGATGAGATACACAGATTCAACAAGGGGCAGCAGGATTATCTGCTTCCGTTTGTAGAGGATGGAACGATTATTCTAATTGGAGCAACGACAGAGAACCCGTACTTTGAGGTGAACGGCGCTTTGATTTCCCGTTCTATTATCTTTGAGTTGAAGCCTTTGGATAAGGATGCGATTAAGAAGCTTTTGCACAGAGCAGTGTATGATAAGGAAAAGGGCATGGGGGCCTATGATGCAGAGATTGATGAAGAGGCATTAGAGTTCCTGGCAGATTTGTCGGGTGGTGATGCCAGACATGCGCTTAACGCTATAGAGCTTGGCGTGATGACCACAGATAGGGCAGAGGATGGTAAGATACATATCACTGTGGAGGTTGCGCAGGAGTGTATTCAAAAGAGAAGAGTACTCTATGATAAGAATGGAGATAATCACTATGATACGATATCTGCATTTATTAAGAGTATGAGAGGTTCTGACCCTGATGCAGCGGTATATTATCTTGCGAAGATGTTATATGCAGGAGAGCAGGTGACTTTTATTGCAAGACGAATTATGATATGTGCTGCTGAGGATGTGGGTAATGCGGACCCGATGGCACTGACTGTTGCGGTAAGTGCCTCACAGGCAGTAGAGAGGGTTGGTATGCCGGAGGCACAGATTATTCTTTCGCAGGCAGCTATCTATGTAGCTTGTGCGCCAAAGAGTAATGCCGCATGTAATGCAATATTTTCGGCGACTGCAGAGGTACAACATTCCGGTAATCTGCCTGTACCGACACATTTGCAGGATGCACATTATAAAGGAGCAGCGAAATTGGGACACGGAACAGGATATAAGTATGCACATGATTATCCGAATCACTATGTAGAGCAGCAGTATCTGCCTTACGAGTTAAAGGGCAAGACCTTCTATGAACCGTCATGGAATGGATATGAAGCAAAGATTCGTGAGCATATGAAACGTATAAAGGATGAAGCAAAAAACACGCAGTCGTAATGTACTGCGTGTTTTCGTTACTAAAATAATTCCTTCATTAGATATTGATATATCGTCTGATTCTTCTTCTGCCAGCTGTCGCAGATGGAGATAGCCATCTCTTCTGTTGGAACGGACAGCTTGATATTCACAAGCTCAATATCACGCTCCTTGGCAACCAAGGCAGCTTCGAATTCACCAGAGGTTGACTTATAATAAGTGGCAGTAATAGATGCTTCGTTCTTAAGCTCAAGATGCTTCTCGTCTAGGAAGGCATCAATATCCTGAATAATGGCATCTCCAATTCTGTTGCCAAAGTAGGATAAGGTGTTTCGGCCTTCATCAGTGATAGAGAAGTAAGTGCGGTTCATCAATGTATCGGTCTTAATGAGTTCGGTATCCTGCAAATCAGAAATGACCTGCTGAAGTGTAAGGAAATTGGTATATTCCTTCTCAAGGATAAACTCGCTAATCTGCGAATAAGTAATCTTAAACTTTACCTTATTCAACAAATAGAGAACGATTAATTTATATAAAGTTAATGGATCCTGTGTCATGTATTCTGCCGCCTTTCTAATCTGCCTTGCCATGTGTTACGTTCCTTTAATTCCTTATGAAGTGTATTCAGAACATTACGTTTGTTCAGACTCCATAGGGGAGCAATCAGTAATTCTTTAGGACCGTCTCCGGTTACTCTGTGAATCACGATGTCGGGAGATAGTACCTCCAAACAAGAGATTACAATATCAATATACTCCTCAAAGGACAAAATTTCAAAGGCTTTCTTCTCATAATGCAGAGCAAGGTCTGTATTTTTGAGAACATGTAAAAGCTGAAGCTTGATACCGTCAATGCCAAGAGAACTTAGATATTGGCAGGTTTTCAGCATCATCGGCTTATCTTCTCCCGGTAATCCCAAGATGACATGAACAATGACAGGGATTCCGATTGCACGCAGCTTATGAAATGCTTCAGCGAAAGTGCTAAGAGGATAGCCGCGACGGATAAAGTCAGCAGTCTTTTCATGGATGGTCTGTAACCCCAGCTCTACCCAGATAAACTTATGTGGGTATTGGTGCTTTAGCTCCTCCAATAAGGCGATAACCTCATTGGGGAGACAGTCCGGTCTGGTGGCAATGGAGATTCCGGCTACAGTACGCTCCTCTAATGCCTCTGTATAAAGTTTTCTTAAGCGCTCTGTAGGTGCGTAGGTATTGGTATAAGCCTGAAAGTATGCAATGAATCGGGAGCCTATCTGCTTATCGCGAAAGTAGGTTTTTCCTTCTTCTAGCTGCTGTGCGATAGTCGGATGCTTACACATAGAACTGCCGTCGCTTGCAAAATCCCCACTACCACCTTCGCTACAGAAAATACAACCACCCTTGCCGACGGTACCGTCTCTGTTGGGGCAGGTCAT
>JAZNMO010000104.1:0-5993 GCA_045579665.1 Lachnospiraceae bacterium | reverse complement strand
GCACTCGTAGTGCTTTTGTGGACGGGAGCGATTAGAGTAGATGCCGGAATCATTACACAGGGTGCGGTTGTAGCACTTGTAAATTATATGTCACAGATATTAGTAGAGCTTATTAAGCTTGCTAATCTTATTATTCAGATTACAAAGGCACTTGCTTGTGCTAAGAGAATAGAGGCTGTTTTTGAAGTAACAAACAGCATGGAGTTATGTGAAAAGACAGCACAAATACAGGATAACTGCGAGGATGCCATTGTATTCGAGCATGTGGGATTGACCTATCAGGGAGCAGGAGATGAGTCATTAACAGATATTCATTTTGATATAAAGAAGGGAGAGACACTGGGAATTATTGGAGGTACAGGCTCAGGTAAGACTTCAGTTGTGAATCTGATTCCTCGCTTTTATGATACAACCAAGGGTAGGGTTTTGATTTATGGAAGAAACGTCAGAGATTATCAGCTTCAGGAGTTGAGAGATTTAATCGGTATCGTACCGCAGAAGGCAGTTCTGTTTAAAGGAACTATACGGGAGAATCTTCTATGGGGTAATGAGAATGCCACACAGGAGGACATCGAAAGAGCCTTAGAGGCATCACAGGCAAAGGAATTTGTGGATGCAAAGGATGGTAGATTAGATTACATGATTACACAGGGCGGTAAGAATCTAAGCGGTGGACAAAGACAGCGTCTTACTATTGCAAGAGCGCTTGTGCGTAATCCTAAGATTTTGATTTTGGATGACAGTGCATCGGCACTTGATTTTGCAACAGATGCAAAGCTTAGAACTGCAATAAAGAATCTAAGTGAGGATATGACAGTGGTTATCGTATCTCAAAGAGCTGCGTCCATCCAGCATGCAGACAAGATTATCGTATTAGAGGATGGAGAGATGGCAGGTGTTGGAACACATGAGACACTGCTTGCCAACAATGAAATCTATCAGGAAATCTTCTATTCCCAGTTTCCAAAGGAGGGTGCGAAGTAATGAAGGATAGCAGAAAGACAGAACAGCTGGAAATAATAAAAAAAGTACTGAATTACATTGGAAAATACAAATATTTCCTTCTTGCATCCGTTATTTTGGCAGCAGTATCGGTTATATTAACATTATATATTCCGATTCTTACAGGTAAGGCAGTCGATTATGTCATTGGGCCTGCTAATGTAGATTTTGCAGGAGTATTTGATGTGCTTAAGACTATGGCAATTGTGATTATAATGACAGCCATTGTGCAGTGGCTTATGAATGCCTGCAATAATAAGATAGCATATCAGGTGGTAAGAGATGTCAGAGAGGATGCCTTCCGTAAGCTGGAAATATTACCATTAAAGTATATTGACGGGCATGATCACGGAGATATTATCGGACGTGTCATTGCAGATGTAGACCAGTTTTCAGAAGGACTTTTAATGGGCTTTACACAGTTTTTTACGGGTGTGGTAACCATTATTGGAACTTTGATATTTATGTTAACCATTAATATACCAACTACTTTGGTTGTTGTAGTTTTAACTCCTGTATCTTTTTTTGTGGCAGGCTTTATTGCCAAAAGAATTATGGGTATGACCAGATTACAGGCACAGACCAGAGGAGAGCAGACGGCGCTCATTAATGAAATGATAGGGAATGAGCAGGTAGTTCAGGCATTTGGGCAGGAAGCAAAGGTGCAGGAAAGATTTGATGAGGTCAATAATCGCTTGGAAAAGGCAAGCGTTAATGCGATTTTCTTTTCATCATTAACCAATCCATGTACCAGATTTGTAAACAGCTTAGTATATGCTGCAGTTGGTGTTATTGGAGCCTTTTTGGCAATTAGTGGACGCATCAGTGTAGGACAGCTTTCCAGCTTTTTGAGCTATGCGAATCAGTATACAAAGCCATTTAATGAGATTTCGGGTGTTGTAACAGAGCTTCAAAATGCAATTGTTTGTGCCGGAAGAATTTTTGCTTTGATTGAAGAGGAGCCTCAGATTCCGGATGCAGAGAATGCAAAGATATTAGAGAATCCAAGTGGTAATATAGAAATGGAGAAGGTATATTTCTCCTATACAGATGAGCAGAAGCTGATTGAGAACTTTAATCTCAAGGTGAAGCCGGGACAGAGAGTTGCGATTGTGGGACCGACAGGATGCGGTAAGACTACCATTATCAATCTGTTAATGCGCTTCTATGACGTAAAGAGTGGTAAGATACAGGTAGATGGAACGGATATCCGTGATTTAACCAGAAAGAGTCTTAGAACAGGCTATGGAATGGTATTACAGGAGACTTGGTTGAAAGCCGGCACCATTAAGGATAATATTGTAATGGGTAAGCCGGATGCGACGATGGAGGAAGTTGTGGCAGCAGCCAAGGCATCTCATGCACACAGCTTTATTAAGAGATTGCCAAACGGCTATGATACCGTAATTTCCGAGGATGGTGGCAGCCTGTCGCAAGGACAAAAGCAGCTTCTTTGTATCACAAGAGTTATGCTGTGTCTGCCGCCGATGTTGATTTTGGATGAAGCGACTTCTTCTATAGATACCAGAACTGAGATTAGAATACAAAAGGCATTTGCAACTTTGATGCAGGGAAGAACCAGTTTTATTGTTGCGCACAGATTATCAACGATTAGAGAAGCGGATATAATACTTGTAATGAAGGATGGAAATATTATAGAGCAGGGTAATCATGAAGAGCTGCTTGCACAGAATGGTTTTTATGCGAATATGTATCTGTCACAATTTACAGCATCTTAGAATCAGGGATTGGAGATGAAAAAAGATGATAAATTATTTTTTAAATAGTCCACATGCAGGAATAGTAGGCTTTGTTGGGGTGCTTTTTGCATATATAGTAACCTGCCTTGCATTAGGTATGGCAAAGGAAAAGCTTCCAAGAGATCATGGACGTCAGTTTGCCCATGATGGTGTATTATCAGCAGGAAAGCCAAGAGGTGCAGGCTTTATCTTTATTTTAATATTTGTATTAACAGCAATTATATTTGGTGACTTAGAAAGAGAGCTGATTATTTATCTCATACTGACTGTTGCTGCTATGATTACCGGATTTTTGGACGATTGTGCAAAGGTTTCTTGGGGAGAGCTTAGAAAGGGACTTCTCGACCTTGTAATTGCAGTTATGACAGCGATTACCATGGTAAATTTTAATGGAAGCGATGTACTGATTTCCTTTACAGGTCAGGTGATTACACTTCATCCGGTTGTGTACATTGTATTAGCCATTATCTTAGTATGGGCATCTATTAATGTAACGAACTGTGCAGACGGTGTAGACGGTTTATCAGGAACTTTGGCAAGCATCTCACTGATTACCATATATATTATTATGAAGGACAGAGCACTTTCTCCATCCTTTATGTATCTGATTTTGGTATTCGTGGTATGTATCTTAGGTTATCTTTGGTTTAATGCAACACCAAGTCTTTTGATGATGGGAGATGCAGGCTCAAGAGCGATAGGACTTTTTATCGCAATTGCAGTGATGAAGACAGGAAGCCCGTTCTTATATCTGTTGATTGCATTTGTGTTGATGTTAGATGGTGGTCTTGGACTTGTAAAGGTAGCACTTCTTCGATTCCTAAAGATTAAGATTCTGACAAAGATTAGAACACCGCTTCATGACCATGTTCGTAAGAATAAGAACTGGTCGAATGCGCAGACAGTATTCAAGTTTGCGATTATACAGATTATGATTTCCATGGCAACGATTTGGCTGCTGATGGGAATGTAAATAAAATGCGTGTGAGATATTTTGTTCTCACACGCATTTTTTAACACTATATCTTTGTACTCCACTGAGAGCAGTCCCACACATCTGTTGCAAGTCCGTCATAGAAGTCGGGTTCATGACAAACCATAAGAATGCTTCCCTTGTAGTCCTGCAAAGCTCTTTTTAACTCGGCCTTAGCATCCACATCTAAGTGGTTGGTCGGCTCGTCCAAAAGTAAAATGTTAGTAGCTTTATTAATCAGCTTACAAAGTCTAACCTTTGCCTGTTCACCACCGGAAAGAACCTTAACTTTACTCTCAATATGCTTTGTAGTAAGTCCGCACTTAGCAAGAGCAGAACGAACCTCATATTGTGTGAAGGATGGGAACTCATTCCATACCTCTTCAATACAGGTTGTAGAAACAGACTGATCCATTTCCTGCTCAAAGTAACCAATTTCTAAGTAATCACCAAGTTCAACACCACCGTTAAGTGCAGGAATCAGTCCTAGAATACTCTTTAATAAAGTAGTCTTACCAATACCGTTAGCACCGGTTAATACAATCTTCTGACCACGTTCCATAGAAAGGGATAGTGGCTTAGATAAAGCCTCATCATATCCAATAACCAGACTTTTGGTAGTAAAGATGTATCTGCCACTGGTTCTGGCTTCTTTAAATCGAAACTCTGGCTTTGGCTTCTCTGCCGCAAGCTCAATTACATCCATCTTATCCAGCTTCTTCTGACGGGACATTGCCATATTTCTGGTTGCAACACGTGCTTTGTTACGTGCAACGAAATCCTTTAGGTCAGCAATTTCCTTCTGCTGTCTGTTATAAGCTGCTTCAAGCTGTGCCTTCTTCATGGCATATACTTCCTGGAACTTGTCATAGTCGCCCACATATCTGTTAAGCTGAGCATTATCCATATGATAAATTAAATTAATAACGCTATTTAAGAAAGGAATATCATGAGAAATCAAGATAAATGCATTCTCATATTCCTGTAAGTATCTCTTTAACCACTCGATATGGTTCACATCAAGGTAGTTAGTCGGCTCGTCCAAGAGAAGAATATCCGGCTTCTCTAATAAGAGCTTTGCTAATAAAATCTTCGTTCTCTGACCACCGCTTAGGTCTGTAACATCCGTATCAAGACCAACCTCGAGGATACCCAGTGCTCTTGCAACCTCTTCAATCTTAGCATCAATCATATAGAAATCATGCTGTGTCAGAAGGTCCTGAATCGTACCAAGCTCTTCCATATATTCATTCAATTCTTCCTCAGAAGCCTCGCCCATCTTGTCACAGATTTCATTCATTCTGGCTTCCATTTCATATAAAAAATCAAATGCAGATGCAAGAACATCTCTGACAGACATGCCCTTCTGCAAAGCAGTATGCTGGTCCAGATATCCTACACGAACATTCTTAGACCACTCCACCTTACCCTCATCAGGCATAAGCTTACCTGTAATAATATTCATAAAGGTAGACTTACCTTCTCCATTTGCACCAATCAAACCAATATGCTCTCCCTTTAGCAGGCGGAAGGAAACATCAGTAAAAATTGTTCTGTCTCCAAAACCGTGGGAAAGATTCTCAACATTTAAAATACTCATTTCGATAACCTTTCTAAAACAAAGCTATATTACATTCCAACAATCGAGATTATAAAGGAAAATTCAGGTTCATGCAATGAAAATCATATAAAATCCGTAGGAATTAGGAAATAGGTCTTGACTTATAGGTTAGTTTGTGCTAACTTGTGATTGTGGCAAGTAACACGGATAAATAACTCACATAGTTACAATAATATAATGTTCGGATATATATTCTGAGCACGTTGTAAAAGGGTATAAAGGAATAATCATAACTTCCTATTTAACTTATATCACATATCACACAACCAAGAGAGTCTGTTACGGGACTCTCTTTTTGCGCGAATAAGCAGAGTTAAAGTGTAAAGGCCAAACTTATGCTTGCATAAAAGTTTGGTTTTTACACCTTAACGAGCAACGCGACCGAGCGAAGGAACTTCGCGAGGTGCTTATTCGTGTAAAAAGATTTCTACCAAATTTCTACTTTACATTTACCTCCACCTGTGAAAAAATAAGTATGAATAAATATACAAATTATGTAAATAGTGTCTGCTGATTAAATTTAAAATAGCCTTAAAACATTGATTTTACTGACTTCCTTATCTATCAGTGTTATACTAAAAGTGCACGGTTTATGAGAGAATTAAAACTTTTTTCGTGCAGTTTTCTATAGAAAAAT
>JAZNMO010000103.1:0-22762 GCA_045579665.1 Lachnospiraceae bacterium | reverse complement strand
GCTACACCATCAAAGATGATGTTGTTACTGTTTCCTAATTAAGTGTGTGTTTATATTTCTTTTTTCAGCCACCGAAAGATGGCTTTATTGTCGTATCATTTTCTTATTCTCTATCCACTACCTCTTTGTTTCAAACTTTTCTTCCACATAAAAATCTCCATGACATTTTTCTAATAGTATATGTCATGGAGACTTACTTTATACAATATCATTTAATACAGGTGAATCAAACCGGTTATTTTCGCTCGTACACCTTATACGCTCTGACTTCCAGCAGTGCAATTGCCCTGTCAAGAGAAGCCTGTTCATAGAACTCAATCTGTAAAACACCCTCTTCAAACTCACGGTTATGTACAATACCGATATTCTTAATCGAAATTTGGTGAGTGGCAAGATAGGTAGCGACAGAAGCAAGAGCACCCATCTCGTCAGGGATGTCTACATAGCAGCCATAGACCTTCTTGATGGGACCGCGTGACTGCGTAGCAAAGGAATCACGATATTCTTTGGATTCCTCAAAAAGCTTATAAGTAAATCCGTCCTCTGCGGCACGAACCTTCGAGCTAATCATCTGCAAAGAAGCAATATAATCATCTAACAAATCAGCAATGTTCTCAGTGTTTGACATACAGATTGCTTCCCACATAGCAGGTGAGGAGGATGCGATACGTGTAATATCCTTGAAGCCGCCTGCGGCAATCTGGTGCATTGTACAGTCTTTGGTGTCGTGGTCGCGAACAAGATTTACAAGTGCTGCAGCAATTAAATGTGGTACATGACTGACTGCAGCGGTAACATAGTCGTGTTCCTTGGCATCCAGGATAATCGGAAGAGCACCACAGGCAGCTACCAAATCTCTGTATGCGGACACCGCATCCTCGGAAACTTCTTTAGTCGGAGCCAAAATATAGTATGCGTTCTCCAAAATCAATGGGTCAGAGTTGCCAACGCCTGTCTTCTCACTTCCTGCCATAGGATGTCCGCCGATAAACTGTGATTCCAGACCAAGCTCCACAACGGTATCCTGAATCGGAGACTTTACACTACCAACATCCGTAACGATAGCGTTAGGATTCAAATAAGGCTTTAACAGCTTCAGATTCTCATTATTCGTAGACACAGGAGCGCAAAGGAAAATGAAATCACAGCCGGTAAAGCTTTCATTAATCTCCTTAGTAACTTCGCTAATCACACCTTCCTTCACAGCCTCTGCAAATTTCTCGGGGTGTGGACCATATGCTAATATATATGCGTCAGGGATAACCTTACGGATTGCTTTGGCAATAGAACCGCCGATTAATCCAAGACCAACAAAACCAAATCTTTTAAAATTCATAATATAACCATGCCTTTCTGCTGTCGTAAGCTAACACGCAATAGAGTGACAAACGACAGAAATCATTCATAGAATAGTCTAAGGTTCTTGGCAAAATATAAGCCTGAAAATAAGACTAATAATTACATAGATTATCGCACTTTAAAGCGTTAAAGTCAATGTTTTTATATGCATGCAATCATTATGCCATGAAATGAAGGAATTGTAAGGATAGGCTGTTGGAAAAAGAGAGATATAGGTCATCATATGATAATTGCACAATATATTTTGTGTAAAATATGTTAAACAAATTATGTAAAACACTTGAACATTCAGACAAATTACGGTAAACTATATTCAATGATATAACACTTTGTAAAACATTCAGAGTCGTCCGATTTTGCGAATGGGCTCTGAATGTATACGGTCTGTTATATTATAAATTGCGATAAGGGGGAAACTACAATGAACATTTATACAACTGACAAGATTAGAAATGTAGTTTTATTAGGCCATGGCGGGGCCGGCAAGACCAGCCTTGTAGAGTCTATGGCGTATCTGGCTGGTATCACCTCAAGAATGGGTAAGGTAGAGGACGGAAACACAGTTAGCGATTTTGGTAAAGAGGAACAGAAGAGACAGATTTCAATTAGTACGTCAGTAGTGCCTATCGAGTGGGAAGGCGTGAAGATTAATGTACTGGATACACCGGGATATTTTGATTTTATCGGTGAGGTAGAGGAAGCAATCAGTGCGGCAGATGCAGCGATTATCGTTGTATCAGGCAAAGCGGGCGTTGAAGCAGGAACAGAGAGAGCATGGGAGCTTTGCGAGAAGTATAAGCTGCCAAGAATGATTTATGTTACAGGTATGGACGTGGATAATGCGTCATTTAAGAATGTTGTAGAGAAGCTGACAGAGATGTATGGCAAGAAGATAGCACCATTCCATTTCCCAATCCGTGAGGATGAGAAGTTTGTAGGTTATATTAATGTTGTAAGTGAGAATGCAAACAGATGGAAGGGTAAGGAAGTAGTTGACTGCGAAATCCCTGATTACAGTAAGGATAATCTTGAGTTATATAAGAGTACGTTAATGGAAGCAGTTGCAGAGACCAGTGAAGAGTTTATGGACCGTTATTTTGCGGGCGAGACCTTCTCTGAGAATGAGATTCGTGCTGCATTAAGAACAAATGTAATTGACGGAACAATTGTTCCAATCAGTATGGGTTCTAATATTTTATGTCAGGGTACATACACCTTATTGGACGATATTGTAAAGTATTTGCCAAGTCCTGAGAATAAGGAGCTTGCCGGTATTAATATGAAGACAAATGAAATTTTGCAGGCAAATTATGATTTCTCTAAGGTGAAGTCAGCATATGTATTTAAGACAATTGTTGACCCATTTATTGGTAAGTATTCATTGATTAAGGTCTGCTCAGGTGTATTTAAGGCAGATGATGTGATTTACAATAAAGATAAGGACATAGAAGAAAAGGTAAGTAAGCTCTATGTATTACAGGGCAGCAAGCCGATTGAAGTGTCAGAGCTTCACGCAGGTGATATCGGTGCCATTGCAAAGCTGACAGCAGCCAGAACAGGCAATACCTTATCTACCAAGGCAAATGTCATTGAGTACGGTAAGTTTGAGATTTCTAAGCCGTATACAGCAATGAGATATAAGGTAAAGAATAAGGCTGATATTGATAAGGTAGCACAGGCATTACAGAAGCTGACTCATGAGGACCAGACCTTAAAGGTGGTAAATGACACAGAGAACAGACAGACTTTACTTTACGGTATTGGTGAACAGCAGCTTGAAATTATTACCAGCAGACTGGTGAATGAGTATAAGTGTGAGATTGAGCTTAGTAAGCCAAAGATTGCATTTAGAGAGACAATTAAGAAGAAGTCAGACGTTGAGTATAAGTATAAGAAGCAGTCCGGCGGACATGGTCAGTATGGTCATGTAAAGATGCGCTTCGAGCCTTCAGGAGATATGGAGCAGGCATATGTATTCGAGCAGGAGGTAGTTGGTGGTGCAGTACCAAAGAATTACTTCCCGGCAGTTGAGAAGGGATTACAGGAATCTGTTATTAAGGGACCTCTTGCAGCATACCCTGTAGTAGGTGTGAAGGCTGTTCTTTATGATGGTTCTTATCATGCAGTAGACTCTTCGGAAATGGCATTCAAGATGGCAACCATTCAGGCATTTAAGAAGGGCGTTATGGAGGCAGGACCAATCCTTTTAGAGCCTATTATGAGCTTAAAGGTAACTGTACCGGACAGCTACACAGGCGATATTATGGGAGACCTTAATAAGCGTCGAGGCCGTGTGCTTGGTATGAATCCTATCGGAAATGGCAAGCAGGTTATCGAAGCAGATATTCCGATGATGGAGTTAACAGGCTACTGTACAGTACTTCGTTCTATGACAGGAGGGCGCGGTGATTATTCATATGAGTTTGCAAGATATGAGCAGGCACCGAGCGATATTCAGGAGGCAGAAGTAACAGCCAGAGCTAGTAAGGTAGCTGAGAACAATGAGGAATAAATCCATATATTATATAGGATAAAATATTATAAAGTCTTAGAGAATAGTATCTATTGCAAGAAATAATCTGAAAATAGATACTATTTTCTTGTTTAAACAAAAAATATTTGATATACTATACACAAGTAGGAAAAATAAGGTAAAAGAAAGGCATGGTTATAAAATATGGATAAGAAATCAAAAGTAAAGCTTGATTTATCAGACCCAAAGTTAGCGATGCAGAGTATGAATAAGGTGGCACTTATAGGTATTATCATTATGAGTGTAGTAATTGCATTTGCGTATGTGCTGGAGGTAGTAAAGGGAGCACGTTCATTAGGTTCCTATTTAGTCATTGCATTCTTCTGTGTGGCACCCTGGGCTATCTCACTGGTGATTTATCATCGTGAGAAGGGCAGTAAAGCAATCGGATATATATGTGCAATCGGTTTTGCCCTGTTATATACATATCTGATGATTACTGCGGCCACCGATATGACATTTTGTTATGTGATAGTTGTATTTGTTATTTTGATTATCTATCTGAATCTTAAGATGCTTGTGTCGTTGGGCGTGTACGCAATTCTGGTTAATCTTGTGGAAATGGGATTGAAAATGTCAGATGGTACATGGGATGCGCAGGCATTGACCAATTTTGAAATTATTTTAGCGTGTTTGATATTGACATGTGTATTTACCATTCTTTCATTGTCTAAGATACAGCAGATTAATGATGCGAACATTGAGAAGGCAGCAAAGGAAAAGGAACAGTCAGATGAGCTTCTTGCAACAACATTAAATGTAGCGGAGTCTATGACGGGCAATATCGAGACAGCAGTTGAGGAAACAGAGGGCTTAAAGACAGCGATTGATATGACGCAGCATGCGATGCAGGAGCTGAACAATAACACAAGTGATGAAGTGCAGGCAATAGAGGCACAGAAGCATAGTACAGATAGAATCAACCGCTATATTAACAGTGTGGATGAAGTTGTGCAGTCGATTGTAAGTGAAGTGAATACAGCAGAAGAGAATCTGACCGCAGGTAATGAGGTTATGAAGGAGCTGCTCCAGCAGGTGCAGATTTCAGAGGAGTCAGGAACCCTTGTTGCAGATAAGGTACAGGGCTTGAAGGAATATGCGGATAAGATGCAGGATATCATGGCATTGATTAGTAATGTGGCAGAGCAGACAGGATTACTTGCTTTGAATGCAAGTATTGAAGCGGCAAGAGCGGGTGAGGCAGGAAAAGGCTTTGCGGTTGTTGCAACAGAGATTTCCAATCTTTCGGCACAGACAAATTCTGCTACGGGAGACATTGATGTTTTGATTGAGAATATTGTACAGTCAGTAGGCGAGGTTACAACTGCTATGGAGAAGCTTTTGGAAAGCAGTCGTATGCAGAATGGATATGTAGATCAGACAGCAGATAATTTGAAGCAGATTCATGCTAATACACAGGAGATTATTACGCAGGTATCGCAGCTTCGTAAGACAGTGGATGTGGTTACCACAGAGAATAAGCAGGTTGAGGAAGGCATTGAAAATATTTCGCAGATTACACAGCTTGTAATGAACGAAGCAAACTCAACCTTGGAAAGCTGCAATACCAACTTGGATAGTATTGCCAAGGTTGCAGATTTGATGGAAGCGTTACGTGAGGATGCACAGAAGTTAAGAAAATAATGGAAATGTAGAAAGACTTTCACTGTTTGAAATAAAACTGTGAAAGTCTTTTTTGGGAGGAGAGGAATTTGGTTGCAATCAAAAAAACGCTATGATAGTATAATTCTGGATTACGAATAGAAGAATACAAGTGAGGAATTGTTATGTTACAACCATTGAATCATAGAGAAACAGAATATAAGATAAAGAAGCTCTGGCAGGAGCAGGGGAGAGAAGAGCGTACGTTGTGTGATATGCTTTGTAAGGACTGGGAAGAGTCTGACCGTGCCCTTTTGTATCAGCTTTTGGACTGGTTGGATGAGACGGGTAACTTAGTCTATGAAGAGGATTTGCTTCTGGATTATGGAACGGATTGCCTGCGGCTGTATCTGATGTTTGAAAAGACACCAAAGGCACATGATACATGGTTGGAGACATGGACAGAGTGTGGTTTGGAGGGCATGTATAAGTTTCTAGGAAGATATCGCAGAATGATTCTTATAGCTGATTACTGGAATCGTCTAGGCGGATATGCGGCTAAGGAGACAGCTAAGCTCGAGGAGGCCTTTGTAAAGGCAGAGCAGGAGTTTTTGAAGTTCCTTAGACGTGGGAATGATATGCCGAATCGTCATAATATGGTTGCCATGATGATGGAGCTTATGAAGACGATGACAAAGGAGCTTGAGATTAGTGATTTGATTACAAGACTGCATAAGGAAGAAATTGCACACGCTGTACCTCATGCAGAGCAGGTACAGGAAGCAGAGAAACCGGTTGAGAGCATTTCAAAGGAGAACACGGCGATAACAGCTCTTTGTAAGACTTTTATTTTGTATATGTCCGTGTTAACCCCGTATCTTTCCGGAGACTTATGGAATCGCATAGAGAATTAATAGTGGAAGCATCTGTATAAGTAACAGCTTATATGGGTGCTTTTTATTTGGTAAAGTTTTAAAAATAAATAAGTTGACAATAAAAAACAACAAAAAAAGAAAAAAGTCTATACAATTGTCAGAAAATAAGATATAATGTACTTGATATCTAGGTAACATAATAACATTACAGAATATTGAATGGGTGTAGTATGGGAAAGACAACTTTTGAGAAGCGGCTGAATATGTATGACGATACAGATAAGGCAAGCGTTCAGACGGATTTGAGAAAAATTGAAATTCTCATGAAGGGGAATCGGGAGCTGTCAAAGCAGCTTGCGAAAGAGATTTATTTTAGAATTAAATATGAAGAGATACGCTTTTATTCTCTTGCCGGAATGGATTTTCTGGATAGGCTGACGGATATTTTATCAGATAGTGAGATCCATGAGGTGTGCAGACAGGTAGAACAGGCACGCCAAAAGACCAAGAATAAGAAGAATATGCGTAAGCTGAACAAGGGAATGGCTGTTGCGATGTTTGCCGTGATTTTTCTTGTTTGTTTTGCTTATTTGAACTGGAATCTGATTCTTGATTATAGGACAAATTATGAGGCAAAGGCTTTGCTTGCAATGATAGAAGAGGATGAGCAGGAGACGTCATATGGGATGTCACTATTGGTGCAAGGCAATCTTGCATTGCAGAATCATACAGCAAAGGCAATAGAGGAACAGGAAGTGCCTTTGGCAAGCGGGATGAAGATTGATGAGTCAAGGATTCTTGGCAAATTCAGGTCATTATACTACAAAAACACGGATTTTAGAGGGTGGCTGACCATTGATGGAACCAAGATTGATTATCCTGTTATGTCCCGTGAGGATGACAATGATTATTATCTGAATAAGAATTTTGAGCACAAGGAAGATAAGAATGGTCTTTTGATTTTGGATTATCGGTGTAATATAGGTGTTAAAAATCAAAATATGATTATATACGGACATAACATGAGAACCGGTGTTATGTTCGGTACATTGAAAAAGTACAAGGATAAAGCATTTTGTGAGAAAAACCCGACGATTCAGTTTGATACGATTTATGAAAATGCAGAATATGAGATTGTGGCAGCGATGCTTTCAGAGGTGGCATATGCAGATGAGGATGTATTCCGATATTATGATGCCATTGATATGAGTACGCAGGAGGATTTTGATGCTTTTTGGAGTAATATTTCAGAGAATGCATTGTATGTACGACAAGAGCTGGAGTATGGAGATGCATGTCTGATTTTATCCACCTGTGATAATTACAAGGAGGACGGAAGATTTGTTGTAATTGCAAAGAAAGTACAGGAGTAATCATTGGAAATACAAGAGACATAAAAGGAAAGCTAAGAGGGGATTTGTATGTATCGAAGATTGAAAAATTTATTGGGAGTCAGTTTGATTTTGTTATCCTTGCTGGTTTCTCAGATTCCGATGCCGGAGGTTGTGGCAGATGAGCAGGTTGCAGGAGCAAGTGAGCCGGAGGTGACAGCAGAGATAGCTTTAGAGGCGACTGACGTGACCGCAAATGAGATGACAGATGAGGTAACGAATGAGAATGCAGGAATTGCCACGATTGATGACGCAAGTGGAACGACTACTAATACAGCGACAACACCTACAACTGTGAAGGTAATCTTTGACTTTCGTGCATCCAACATTGCAAATGTAGAAGTGACGCTAGATGTAAGTGATGGGAATGCTAAGCTGGTTAAAGATTATGTACCAACAACGCATGTAGAGGGTGATTTGTATACGGTTGATGCAAGAGAAATGACCTTTATGGGATGGTATGAAGATGTAGACGGAAAGAATAAATGTAATTTTGATACGTTGACAGTATTGAGCAAGGATATAAAGCTCTATGCGCAATGGACAAAAGCAGATGATGCAGCTGCAAGAATTACATATTCTGCAAAGGATGCAGACCGTAATCAGGAAGTATATGTAGACGTAAAGCTCGGTGCATGTATTCAAAAGCCTGAACCTACTCAGATGCCGGTTTGGGAAGGGCATGAGTTAGTTGATTGGCTGTATGCAGATGGAACTTCAGTGGATTGGAGCCGGGCGGTAACAGAAGATATTACTCTGTTTGCAAAATGGGAAATTAAAAAGTACACTGTCGTGCTGGATTTGAACGGTGCCAAGTTAGCAGCAGATTTTACAGATGATAATGGAACGGTTCACTTTGCAAATTCAGAGGAATTAGTGTTTCAGGTAGAACACGGAAAGACTTTAGGTGAAATATCCTTAACAAATGCATCCATTGTGTATCAGTCAGAAACTGTAACAGATGATAAATGGTATACAGATTCCAACGCTTTGGCAGAATATGCACAAACGAATTCTTTTACACAGGATAGGATTCTATATAAACGAATTATAGATAAGGCAACAAAGGATAGTACAGGCTTTGAAATGAACCCGGATGGAACAGTATTGTATCATTATGTGCATCCAACAGGAGTATCGGATGATGTGGTAATTCCGTCTACAGTGAAGGTAATTGGAGATTATGCCTTTGATGATTTGAATGGTATCCGAAGCATAACCTTGCCGGCAGGAATTGCAGATATTAAGGGGAATGCATTTATCGGTGCGGAAAGCTTAGTAAATACGATGACTGTTTACTCATCAGGAACAACGCAGTCTATGAGTAAGGGTAGAGAGCTGGCTGAGCAGTATGAGTATATTGTGTATCAGGACTCAACGATTGTTGAATCGACAGCGGCAACCTTAGATGGATTAAATTGTTCCTTATATGAGAGTAATACTGCTACGGGAGAGAGTAAATATCCGACTTATGTAGAATTTCTGCTGCCGGTGGGAATTGAAAAGGGCTCCTATTCTGTGTCAATAGCTCCTAATGGTTCCCCTGTGACGATTAGTAGCCTGTTAGCAGCACTTAATATTACAGACCCAAATAGACTCTATCACATTGATATAGATTTACAAAAGGATGGCAAGGCGTATACAGGATATACTCCTGCTAGGACATTTACTGTGATTTTGCCAATGCCGCAGAGCTGGCAGGGCTATAATCTTGCAGGGAATACGACTGTTTATACCGTTTCTATGGATGGCACTAAGCTGGAGACACTGACACCGACTATTATCACGAAGGATGGTATTAAATGTGTAAAATTTGAACCATATCATTTTTCGGAATTTGCAGTGTATTATGGAGGTAGTATAGAGATACCTGATTCCGGTAATGGAGATAACAGTGGAAATACCGGTGATTCAGGAAATGATAATTCCAATACGGGGGGCTCGTCTTCGGGAGGAACAACACCAGGAGGCTCGTCTTCAGGAGGTTCTAATGGCGGAAATTCTAACTCGAATAGTAATCAGTCGGGTGGAAGTAATTCGGGCGGTAGTTCAGGTAATAACTCCGGCAGTTCAAATCAAGGAAGTGGTTCGAATCAGGGAAGCGGTTCGAATCAAGGAAATGGTTCAAATCAGGGAACCGGAACAACAACACCTGGAACAGCAGCCAATCCAAGCGGCACAGGACAGGGTCAGGGAGCAGGCCATATAAAGGACGCTACTCCTAAGACCGGAGACCCGTTAGAATATCGTACGATGGCAGTATGTATATTGTTCTCAGTCGGTATCATTATTTTGCTTATTGGAAATGAAAAAAAGGAGAAAGTTTCTCGAGCTTCTCGAGTTCTTCAGAGGTAGCGTAGTTTTTTGCTACTGAAATAATTAATTGAATTTCATCTTTATCAAAGGAAATGTTGTTGCTTTTGCTCTGCTTTACAAAGGAGAGTAAAAATGGCAGCATTTCCTTTTGGTTTAGGGAAGAACCCTGTGAAATTAAATTTCCTAAAAATGTCAGCTTACCTTTATCGATGTTGGCAAGCTTAGGATCATTCATCCATTGGTTATTGTTCATATATCCTCACATTCTGCCCGAAGGCTATAGATTTAGGTTGTTTAGCATACTCATGATGTCTATGGAAGACGAGTTATTCATGAGTCCTGACAGCATGGATTGCATATCCATCGAACCAAAGTCTGTTTTGTTATTGCTTGTGCCACTATCGTCAGGAGAGAGAGCCTTCATAAGCTCCATCATTTGTTGCATTTCCTGAAAGCTTGTAAATGCCTGCAGCATACCACGGATATTCTGCACCTTTTGCTCCTCCTCAGGAGTGAGATAGCAGTGAACAGTCTGATAGATATCCTCCAAAAGAGAAGGTGTAATCTTATCCAAAGAGGTTATGGGAGTACAGTCACTTTTGCCGGGAATACTCATAGTTTTTTTCTGTTTCATTAGTGTGATTGTTTGCTTTAATTCCAAATATTTGACGAAGACGGGAAGCATCGATGCCAATTCGGGTCCAAGATATGGTAACAGGGACTTTAATATTTGGATGTGATTCGTTGTATAAAAATGGTCAAATGCCATGACGAAATCAGTATCCGTATGATTCATGCTGCCTCCGTTTCGGTTTATTGGTGTATTTTATGAAAATAATCCTTGGAATATGCTTCATATTCAAAAGGGGTTCTGTGAAGAACCCCTGTCGATTGACTAGCAGCAGCTGTTGTTATTGTTGCAGCAGCAGAAGAAAAGGATAATAATCCATAACCAGCTGCAGCCTGAACCTGAGCCTGAAAGCCATGAATTGCTACAGTCATTGTCGCAGCCACAACCACAGCTATTGTTGGAAATACCAATACCGCATCCGTTTCCATTGTTGTTGCAAAGGAATAAAAGGATAATAATCCAAATCCAGTTGCATCCGTTATTGTTATTATTGTTTCCGCATCTGTTGTCTGATGTACAGCCGCAATGGCTTGCTGTTAATTCGCTCATTTTTTTGTCTCCCTTAGGGTTTTGATATACTATATGCACTTTTTGCAAGGGTGTTACAAATTTATGGATTTCTATCATGAAAAACATTTTATGTTAATTTTGCTAAAATACTTGAAAATAACTGAAAATATAGTAAAATATTATATATATGTAAACTAATTAAGTTACAAAATTATGTCAAATAATAAATTGCGCAACAATAAGAAAAGGAATGGAACCTATATGGCACAGATGCAGTGGAATGTTGATAGCAGACGCTATAGGAATCCCAATGATTACCAGGCGGCGCTACGGGATAAGAAGCTGATTGATTCCATTACAGGCAACCTAAGGTTAGACAGTTTAGAGGATATTGAGAAGCTTTATCAGGAACTGAATAGAGGAAAATACCAATTCGAATCACAGCTTGGAAGGCAGTTCGATGATGACATCTACGAGCAGTATACGCTGTTAAAGAAGCAGGAGGCCGAGAAACGGCAAAATGTCGGTAAGGCGCGACCGGATAAGAAGCCCAAAAACCGACAAATTGCTGAAAAACAGAGGCTTCGCATAGATGAGCTGGATGAGGATATGCAAAAGGAGATTCGACAGATTTATCGTAAGCGAGAGAGGAAGCGACGGCTGCTTCGTCGTCTTAGTATTGCAGTATGTCTGACCTGTGCAATCTATCTTGGCTGCTATTATAAGCAGATGCAGGATAGTAATAGCGAGTTTGAAGCACTGGCGGCGTTAAAAGAAAGTGCGAATGAGCAGACAAAACCTTTGGTCGGAAAGCAACAGGATGCAGTAATCCACAAAGATGAGGCAAATGAAGAAATTGTTTATGAAGTTTTAGATGAATATAAAACTTTAATAAATAAGAACAAAAAGCTAATAGGATGGATAAAAATTGACGATACATTAATTGACTACCCGGTTATGCAAACTGTTAACAATGAGTATTATTTAAACCATAACTTCAATCAAGAGGAGGATAAGAACGGTTGCATATTTATGGACTATCAATGTGATGTGATAAAAGGCTGTGATAACTATATTTTATATGGTCATCATATGCAGTCCGGCAAGATGTTTGGAACGCTGGATGATTATAGCAAGGAAAGCTATTATAAGGAGCACCCGACGATACTGTTTGATACGATATATGAAAAGGGGACATATGAAATTATGTATGTATTCAGGTCAAAGGTGTATTCAGAGGAGGACATTACATTCAAATATTATCAATTTATCAATGCCACCTCAGAAAAGGAGTTTAATTCTTATCTGAAGGAGATGGCGGATATGTCATTATACGACACGGGAGTAACCGCTTCCTATGGTGACCAGCTGTTAACACTGTCTACATGTGATTATCAGGAGGAACAGGGAAGATTCGTGGTCGTGGCAAAAAGGGTGAATTAATATATAAGAATCTTCAAAGTGTGGAAGGGGCATGATGAGACAAATGGCAAAGAAGAGGAGAAGAAGGAACAAAAAATTATTTAGAACTGTGCGTAAGACAATCGCAGCAATCATTATGATTATGGCGGTTGTTGTTGCTGCGATTCCGGTGGAGCAGTTCGGAGCAACTGAGGCGAAGACAATCAGTAGAGATGATATTGATTTGGATGATTTATATGATGATTACATCTATGCTGATAATACGGCCAGAGAGGATGCGACATATCCGGATGCGGATAATATCGCAACACTCGACAGCTATGCAACAGCAGCTGATGTAGGGGCGGATACGAGCAAAACGGCAGAGAATGTATTGACATTTCTTGGAAGCACGGCTTCAGGATATTCATTATATGATGATTTTGAGGTAAAAGAATACGAAACAAATAAGTGGGCAATTACAGGCTACAATCAGGGCGCAAGCAACAGTCTTGTAATTAAAGATGAAATGTGTACCAATTATTTTGTAATCACTTATGAGTTTATCGATAAGCTGAAGGCAGCGTTATCTTCAGATGAGTATAAAGCAAAATTTGGTGATGATGTGGTAACCGATCAGGATACAGAGTTTACTATTTCGGGACAGTCATTTACGCTTCCGAAGCTGATTAAGACATCGGATGTTGTTTTCTCTACAACAGCTAATATATCAGGAGGAAGTATCGTACTGAGTAATGGTGCGGAGTATCATTATGATAATGGTGGAGATGCTTTTGGTGCACAGGCTATTTTAAGTAAGAAGGATAGTGTCTATGATACAGGCTACAATGCGCATCTTACAGCTATCAAGGATTATAATACAGCATTGAATACTTATAGAACAACACTTCAGGGATATGAGGCAGACCCGGCATTTGCAGGAAGTCTATCGGAGATTACGACAAGAATTAGTGAGCTGAATACATTACATAATGATTTGTTGGATTTTTCAGTTTCAGCAGGAACCTTATTTGGAAGGACAAGCGACGCTTTTCTTAAGGATACAATTTCCAATAGATTTTACATCGACAATGGCAGCGTAAATTCTTTGGAGGGCTTTACAGTTGTTGCGGTAAGCGATTATAGAAGCACAATCAACAGCGATGCAGAGAAGGTAGCGTATGTTCCGGTATGGACAAGTGGTAATACAAGTAATACTTCCATATCTGATAAAATCGATAGTGAAGGCTTTATTCGTTTAAAGAAGATTAAAGTGTGTGGTATTGCAAATGAAGCATTTGCAAATGAAGAAATATATTCCATTACTTTATCAGCAAATGTCGATTTTATTGGTACGAAGGCATTTTATAATTGTAAATCCTTAAAGGATGTAAATCTTTCATATTGTAAGGTAATTGGTAATGGAGCATTTAGAGATTGTACGGGACTTACTACAGTAACCTTCCAGAATTATGAGGATGGAAGAACCTTCTCTAATGCGGGTTATTTAGGAACAGAAGCCTTTTATGGTTGTTTGAATCTAAAAAAGGTTACTTTCTCTAATGCAATTCAGTCCATTGGAAAAGGCTGTTTTGCGGATTCGGGACTTCAGGAGTTTTATTTCCAGAATGAAAGCAGAAGTCATATAGTGATTTGCCCATTTGCCTTTTATGATTGTAGAGATTTAAAGTCTGTAACGGAAGGCGCAGGCTTCTTCTCAGATGAATTTACGAATGAGTTTACAATTGGAATGGCAGCCTTTGCGGTTGCAGAGATGGCAAGTGATTTGCCAATGACAGTTTTTGATTTCCCGGATGAAATGAAGGAAATCATCAGACCAACGTCTCTGAATGCTAAGATTCCGGCAGACTTTGGCTTGGATACATTCTTTGCAAATCATCAGGAGTACGAAAATATTCTGCAGGTTTCTAAGAATGAAGATGAGATTTGCTTTGATTATATTCTTGCAAATAGAAATGATTTAAAGGAAGTGAGCTTCCCAAGCAATCTTGCCAGTGGTTTGAGTGGAACAAAGATTCCTGATAATACTCTGTACCATTGCGAAAATCTGGAAAGTGCAATCTTTGGTGAAGTTTCTTTCAGTGGTGCATGTAAGCTGGTAACCTTTGATGCAGGCGGTACCGGTGTCAGCTCGTCATATGATAAGGATGGCGATGGCCACTATCTGTTCCAGGATATTGAAAATGCGAAGTTTACTGTTTATGGACCGGGATTCCAGGGGGCAGGAAATCAGGAAGCAGAGCCTAGAAAAGCCACCAGTGTATCTCAGACGACAGTAAGCAACTTTATACCATATGTGTATTTGGATAGTGCAGATGATGATGCCTTACCACAGATTGAGTTAAGCTATGGACCAAACGGAGAGTATGTAGCGACAATCAATGTAACAGATGAGGGCACTAAGGCAGCTACGTTAACAAACTTTACAAGGATTGATAAGACTTCGACAGAAACCTTTGCATTGACGATTCCGACACAGGTTGGCGGATACAATATTGCGATGCTCGGTGAAAATTGTTTCGCAGAGATCGTTGACTATATCTATGAGCTGACCTTTGAAGATAACGCAGCAGTTGAGCTTGAGATTGCGCCGGGAGTATTTAAGGGTGCGAAAGAGCTGGCACGTGTATACATTGGTAACAGTGTTAAGGTGATTGGTGCAAATGCATTTGCAGATTGTAATGAACTGGAAAATGTTTATTTTACCAATCCGATACTGACAGGGGATGACTGGTCAGAGGTTATCACAATTGATGATACAGCATTTAGAACAGGCTCTGATTATTTAACTTTCCACGGTGAGATTCATGAGGGATATCGCCCATTTGAGTTAGCAATGTCAGAGGTTGGTGCTGATTTTAATAATACAGCATATATGAATATCTGTTATAAGACAGATGCACCAACGAATTTGACAGTTATTCGTGATAATGCAACAGGAGCAGCTACATTAGTAGACTATCCGCATTTTGCAGAGCTGGATGAAATGAATGAAGCGTTGGTTGATTCGTTAGCTGCGCAATCTAATATTTCGAATTATCAGATGGAAGAGATTTTTAAGGTAAAGCACGGAATTACACAGGACGAAGCATTGAAGAACAAGTATGCAGCATGGGAAATCACCGAAGAAGAGGGTGAACTTACCATGAATACCTTGTTGATTGAGATTCCGGATGGTGTTGATTCGATTGATGCCAAGTCCTTCTTTACAAATAATGGAAGTACACATTCCAATGAGCCAAACTTTGATTATCTCACTCTTGTATATGAAGAGTCGGCAAAGGCACCGGTAAGAACAACAATTGCAAGAAAAGTAAATGGAAATCATGGATACAATGATATCATTAAGTTATATTCGAATGATAACTATGCAGCAGTGAAGAAGAGCGCAGGACTTTTTAGTGGTTCGTTCTATGAGCATGAGGTTGCAATGGTAAATTCCGGCGTATACTTTAGCTTTGAAGAGAGTCTGGGATTCAACAGACAGCTTTATTCAGAGAATGCAAGTGAGGGAAATGATATCTTAACTTCGATTAATCTTGGTTCTGTTAAGAGTATTCCGGATTATGCATTTAACAGCTGCGAGAATCTGCTGAGTGTGAAGATTGGCCCTGAACTTTCTGTTATGGGAAAAACACCTTTTAGCGGTTGTACAAAGCTTACAGGTATTACTTCAGATGGAAATCCATATTTCCATTCAAAGAATGGTATTATTTATCAGCTGACAAGTGACAGTGATGTAGCAACAGCTTCAATTATTGATAAAACCACTCGTCCGGATACCTATTATACAATTGTGCAGTGTCTGGAAATCAGAGGTACAGAGGTGGCATATCCGTCATCGGTATCTCCAAGTAACGATTATGCATTTTCGGATGATTCTAATATTCCGGTAGGTGCAATTGCAGAAGAGGCGTTTGCATACTGTAAGGGTATTGAGAAGGTGGATTTAAGTGAAACCTATGTCAGTGCAATTCCGAAAAATTGTTTTAGAGGAGCAGTGAATCTGAATGCGGTTATTCTTCCATATTCGACCAATTATATTGGAGAAGGTGCATTTGCAGAGACAAACGCTGATGTATATATTATGAATCCTGCCTGTGATATTGATGGTTCATTTAGCAGTGATTATAAGGGAACCATTTATGGCTACAAGTATAAGGATGCATCAAATACTGCATACAGTACAGTATACGAGTATTATCTTGAAAACAAGAAAACAATGAATATCCAGTTTGAGGAAATTGGTCATATTCTGACATTTGTTAGTGATAGTGATTCAGGTAATACAATTATTGAAACACAGAGCGTACAGACAGGTGAGTCTGGTTCAAGACCAATTGTTACACCGACTAAGACAGGATTTAAGTTTGTTGACTGGGCTTGGAGCTATACGGATGAGAATGGTTCTACTGTTATTGTGAAGGGTGAACAGGCTTATCAGAATGTAAAGGAAAATCGTGAGATTTATGCAATTTTTGAACCTGAAAATGGTGTAATTGCAGATGGTAATACATATACCTTAAAGATTAATAAGGGTATTGAATATGCATCAGGAACAAATAGTGTCGAGCTTAAGGGCGGTGACAAGGTTATGGTAGTTGCCGATACACCTGCAGCAGATGAGGTATTCCAGTATTGGTCAGCTACAGGAACTGATAAGGACGGTAATGCAGTAGCTGTAGATACATGTATTTCTGATGAGCATAACACAACGATGTATGTCACAATGCCAAATGCCAATGTGGAACTTACAGCCAACTTTGCCAAGGTTATTACAGGCGGTTCAGGAGATGATTCCGGTTCGGGTTCAGGCTCCGGCTCAGGCTCAGGAAGCGGTTCGGGCTCTGGTTCCGGTTCTGGTTCGGGAGACAGCTCGGGTACTGGCACTAATACTGTGAAGAAGTATACATTGACTGTTAATTACGGTTCCGGTGGTGGAAGCTATGAGGCAGGAAAGGTTGTAACTATTACAGCCAACGATATGGGTAATTCCAGATTCTCTAAGTGGACGACCACAACAGGAGGAGTAGGCTTTGCGAATAGCTATGCAGCATCTACAACCATTACCATGCCGGCATCGGATGTAACGGTAACTGCTAACTTTAAGGCAGCGTCATCTTTGGAATTTGACGATGAGGATGACGATGATGATGACAGTACATCAAACAGAAGACCGGTAGGCGGTAGTGCGGGTAGCAATTCAAATGTTACGGTAACAGATAAGAATACAGGTACAACACAGGTAAATGGAGATATCATTTCTGTAAATAAGGATGATATTTCAAATAAGAATGTAGCTTCTACTAAGGTAGAGGGTGCTACAGATAACTTTGTAGTTAAGGTAACTGACACAAATAATGCAAGAATTCTTGCAGAAGCAGCATTGAGAGATGCTTATGGCAGTCTTGATGGTATCGTATATAGTCCGATGGATATTTCTTTATACGACTCAACCGGAAAGAATCCGATTCTGGATTCTACAGGACTGGATGTAACAGTTACATTGCCAATTCCTGATGATATGATTCAGTATGGCGGTAATGTCAGAGTAGCAGCAGTAGATAACGGTAAATTAGAGAATCTTTCCGTTCGATTCACAACGATTGACGGAATTGCGTGTGTATCATTTGTGCCACCTCATTTCTCACCATATGTTATCTATGTCAATACAAACAATCTTGTAGCAGGAACAATTACAGATGCAACACCGGCAACGGGTGATTTTATCCATCCGAAATGGTTTATTGCATTAGGAATGGCTTGTCTTTCCATCTTCTTGTTTACTGCAGGAGACAGACGTAAGAAGATGAACTTTGCTTAAGAAAGATAGAAGGAGTACTGATATGAAGAATAGAATAATTGCACTGTGTGCAGTACTTTTGTCAGGAATTCTGCTATTGATTGTGGCGATGGTGAATGTGGGACCAAGCGTTCTGGCAAAGGGAGATGAAGAATTTAGAATTAGCGGCAGTACTTTGATGTCGTATCTTGGCGAGGACGAATTTGTCAGTGTCCCGGATACGGTTAAGGTTATTGGAGAAGGCGCTTTTGCAGGGAATACCACCCTGCAAAGCGTAGAACTTCCGGATGGTGTGGAGTCCATTCGATATAATGCCTTTGGCGATTGTACTGCATTAGAGGGGATTACAATACCTGACAGTGTGACAAAGGTTTCTCCCGGTGCTTTCAAGGGCTGTACTGCTTTGGAAAGTGTGGAAATAGGAGAAAATGTCAGCTCATGGGGTTCGGGTGTATTTAATGGCTGTAGTTCTTTGAACGAGCTTTTTGTAGATGAAGATAATATGTATCTTACCTATTACAATGGTGCGCTTTACAATGGCGATATGTCTATGCTGTATCAGGTACTTGGCGGCAGAGAGGGCGAGAATTATGTGATGCCTTCTGAGGTTAAGGAGATGGATGCCTATGCATTTTGGGATTTGCAGAATACAAAGAATGTAATGATATCCGACGCAGTAACTTCGATACCAAGCTATAGCATGAGCAGCATGGGAAGTGTGGAAAATGTGATTTTACCGGATTCTATAACAGAGATTGCGGAAAGAGCATTTGCCAATAATGATTCCTTGAAGCAGGTTATGATACCGGATACGGTAAAAACAATACACGACAAGGCTTTTGCAAACAGTCCGAATGTCAAACTTTTGGTAACAGAGGGAAGCAAAGCAGAGAGCTTCGGAGAAAAAAATGGAATAGAAGTAATCTATGAAGCAGAGTATCCGACAGACTTTCTGAATAGCAATGACAGGATGGAAGTGAAGCCAAGCTTTGGAGTAACAGATGACAGCAGGGATGAAGAAGAGGAAGGTGCGAAAGAGAATGAAGCTGATGTACAGATTTATTATCCGGGCGTTTCTGATGTAGATGATGATGCATTGATTGGTTCGACCATTATTGTGGGAGGTAAGGCTGTTGTTTTGATGAACAATACCAAGCAGAAGGTGTACGGTACACCGGCTGTATTGGAAGAGGAGACACAGGAAGAGTTTGAGACGGAAGATGAATTAGAGCTTTTAGAGAAGGAAATTATCAAAGCAAAGCAGTTCTATCGACAGGCGCAATTAACAGAGTATGAGATTAGTAATGCAGTCACTTATATCGGTACTCTTGCTTTCTCGAGAAGCGGCTTGCAGGAGATTGTGATTCCAAAGAGTGTTACAACGATTGAATATGGTGCTTTCTACGCTTGTCTTGATTTGGCAGAGGTTGAGATACCAAAGTCAGTAACGGCAATTGGAAGTAAAGCATTTGAAGGAACAAAGTGGTTAAATGACTGGTTTGCTGCAGAAGAGGAAGAGTTTCTTGTGGTGGGCGACGGTATTCTGATTGCGTATAATGGCGATGCAGAAAGTGTCGAAATACCGAATGGTGTGAAACAGATTGGACCGGATGTGTTTAAAGATCACACAGAGCTTAGAGCAATCACGATTCCAAAGAGTGTAACCAGAATTGGTGCCAATGCTTTCTATGATTGTAAAGGATTGTCGGAAGTAAAGGGCTGTGAAGGACTAGAAACCATTACAAAGGGAGCGTTCAATGGAACACAGATTTCGGAAGCTGACTTTATGGACTATTGGGGATGAGATTCATGATGAGTAAAATTTTTTGGGGAATGGTGGCAGCTTGTACACTTGCATTCGGTATTCTGCTTGCGGTGCATTTGACAGACACCGGAGTACTGGATTTTTCAAAGAAAGAGAATACAGAGTCTGTAGAGGAGTCTATGGATTCTTCCGCGGAAGAATCCATGGCGGTATCAGATGGCGTCTATGAGCTGATTGATGCGACAGATGCCAAGTATGACGGCGCAATGCAGGCGTTGCAGGCTGGTGAAGAGATTCCGGTAGTCAGAGATTATACCAAGAAGGAATCTGTATCCTATCATCCGATATATAAGGATGATGAGGTAGCATCGGACCGAAATGACGGCAAGGACCATTTTATGGATGACCCGTCAGAGAGCTTAGAGGTTCCTGAAACCTGGCCGCAGGAAAAGTCAAATGACGAATACAAGTATCAGTTGTATGAGGATTATGTAGAAATCACTGAATATCTCGGTGAGAAGTCAGACCTTGTAGTTCCTGAAGAGTTGAATGGGAAGCCGGTAACACATATCGGTGAATCGGCATTTTCGGATGGAGAGAAGCTGGTAAGAGTTGATTTACCTGATAGTGTAGTTTCTATTGGTGAGAATGCATTTAACGGTAATGAAGAATTGGTGTCTGTAGTAATGCCGGCCAATTTGACAGAGCTTGGTATGGGAGCCTTTGATGGTTGTACGCATTTGGTGCAGATTGATATACCTGTCGGCGTAACTCAGATTAAGGATAACACCTTTAATGAGTGTGAATCTTTAATGAAGGTAACTGGTGGTGAAGGTGTTACTAAGATAGGTATGGCTGCATTTAATGGTTGTACGGATTTGCAGGAGATTACACTGTATAAAGGTATAGAGTCGATTGGTGAGCAGGCATTTATGGACTGTATTTCTCTGGCTAAGATAAAGCTTCCAAGTACATTGACCGATATAGGAACAGAGGCATATTCCGGTTGTATTGCGCTGGAGGCAGTTACGATTCCGAAGAATGTGGAGACTGTTGGAGAGAATACATTTCAGGGATGTATTTCTTTACAGGAGCTGACAATAAAAAAAGGTGTAACCGTAATCGGTACAGGTGCCTTTATGAATTGTATTGCTTTACAGGAGGTATCATTACCTAGTACAATTATTAATATAGGAACAAATGCATTTGCGAATTGTGAGCAGTTAGCTTCTGTTTCTATAGGAAAAAAGGTAAAGAGCGTGAAGGCAGGAGCGTTTTTTGGTACGATGATAAAGGATGTAACAATAAGCAGCTCATGCTCGGTTAAGCAGGATTCCTTCCCTGCGGATTGTACGATTTCTTATTATTAAGCATATAATAATAGGAACTATTCTGAATATTTACTAGAAATATATCTGAAAGAAGGAAAGGGATGGACAGAGTTAGACGTGTTGTCAATTATGGAGAGAAGGAACGGGTAACATATACCGGTAAGGGGGTATATGTTGCTGTTCTGGATTCGGGTGTTGCATCACATCCGGATTTGAAGGATAGAGTGATTGCCTTTCGGGATTTTACCGGAGGCAGAGGGAACGGATATTATGATAATAACGGACACGGCACACATGTGTAAGAGCCAATTCAGAAAGGAGTGCTTGGATGAAAAAGTTCGGAAGGTTAATCAGTTTGTGCTGTATAGTATTTAGCTTGGTGTGCACAAATTTAAGTCTTTCTGTTTGTGCGAAGGGTGCAGTCTATACAGAAATGAATGATGTTTATTATACGGTGGATGGCTGTAAGGTATATGCAGAGCCTACTTATACGTCAACCGTTCTTACAGAGATTGCAGGCAATATTCCGGTACATGTAATTGGAAGATATTCCAATGGATGGTTCAGGATTAATATTGGTGTAATTGCATATTGTAAGATGGATAGTCTTACAACAACAGGCGATAATATTTTCAATATTGCACTGACAGATCCGCAGACCTATGATGCTATGGTGACTGCACAGGAGCTTGGCTATGAGTTCCATGCATTGACGTTGAATAAAGAAAAAACCATTGAAAAGGATATTTTTAACAGCTATGTGGGCGAGAAGGCTATTCTCTATGCCAAGATTGATGATCAGATAGCGGTATCCTTTAAGATGATTTATGCGGATGAGGTTACGGAGGATGTCATTCTTGGTTATGAGAAGACTTATACAGAGTATCCGGATGGTTCTCAGACGATTAACTTGTCTATTTACGATGAGACACAGCTATTAGGACAGATTGCTATTTTCCAGATTAGAGTAGGCTATGATAAGGCGGCTGATATCTATGTTTGGGATTTGCGAGATGGCGGATATAATCTGATGAATACTTATTATACAGAGTTTAGCGAGTTTGCTTATGCGCCTGTAACTCAGGTGAGTGATATGATGATTACGCACTATGAGATTGAGAACAGTCTTAAGGATAGTGTAAGAAAGCGTATGGCACATCTTCGTAAGGGTATCAAGTACCTTGACTATGACACCAAGGAGTATCGCAACTCCATCCATAATAA
>JAZNMO010000102.1:0-22585 GCA_045579665.1 Lachnospiraceae bacterium | reverse complement strand
CGTTCTGGAGGAAGAGATTGTTCATTTAAATAATTAACAGAAGAGTATTGTAGGTGAGCCTGATGGAACCTATAATAAAGCAGGTGAACCTAATTATGACGCGGAAGCATATGTTGAGTATATGCCGGTAGAGAAGCCTGGATTACAGACCTTAGATGGTCTGCAGGCAGCAGCATATTGTCGTATTCGTTATGTGGGTAATGATTTTAGACGTGTAGAGAGACAGAACGATGTAATTAAGGCAGCGTTTAAGAAAGCATTGACCTTTGATTTGGCTAAGCTTAATAACATTGCAGAGGCGGTATTCCCGAAGATTTCAACCTCTCTTGAATTTAGTGAGATTCTTGAGTTGATGAGTAGTGCTGTGGGATTTAAGATTGGAGAGTCACAGAGTTTCCCATCTACCTATGCCGATAGGACGATTAACAGAGGAAGAGTTCTTGTTCCTAATTCATTGGAAGAGAATGTATCAACTCTGCATCAATTCTTATTTGGTGTTGAGGATTATCAGCCATCGGATACCGTTACGAGAATTAGTGATAAGATATTAAAGGACGCAGGATTAGAATAGTAATAAAATATACGGAGCCGTTTTATTTCGGCTCCGTTTTCACTTTGAGAGGTAATATGCAGTATTCAGTAGATGTAATTGTATTAACGTATAAACCGGATAAGAAGGTTATGCAGTTAATAGAGAAGTTAGAGAAGCAGACATATCCGATTCATAAGCTGATATTAATGAATACAGAAGAAAAGCATTTTAATGCGCTTTTTTATGGAACCGGATTCTTAGAGAGATATAAGAATATAGAAATACACCATGTATCAGCACATGAGTTTGATCATGGCAGAACCAGAGCAAAGGCAGTCTCTTATTCCAAATCAGATATTTTTGTATGCATGACACAGGATGCAATTCCTGAGGATGAAACATTAATCGAGAAGCTTGTAGCTGCACTTACACAGGATTTGAAGCTTGCGGCGGCATATGCAAGACAGCTTCCTTTACCTGACTGCAGAGAAATTGAAAAATATACAAGAAGTTTTAACTATCCTGAAAAATCTGTGATAAAATATAAGAGTGACTTGCAGACAATGGGAATTAAGACCTTTTTCTGTTCTAATGTATGCGCGGCATATAATAGAAATATTTATGATATGCTTGGTGGTTTTGAGCGTAGAGCAATTTTCAATGAGGATATGATATTGGCAGGAAAGGCAGTCTTTGCGGATTACGGAATTGCGTATGCCGCAGATGCCAAGGTGATTCATTCACATAATTATACCTGTATGCAGCAGTTCCATAGGAACTTTGATTTGGGGGTATCACAGGCAGACCATCCGGAGCTTTTTAAGGCAGTGTCCTCAGAGAGTGAGGGAATTGCATTGGTAAAGAAGACGATTCAGCATTTATGCGAGATAAAGCAAAAAAGGATGATACCGTATTTGATTGTATCCAGTGGCTTTAAATTTATGGGATATCAGTTGGGGGTACGCTATCAGCATTTACCGATGAGTGTGGTGAAGGCATGTAGTATGAACAAGAAATATTGGGACAAAAGATAAGCGTAGGAGATTCTGCGGCTAATATTTGTATAGAAAGGTTTGAGTGTTAGAATGTCAGATAAGGACAAGATGAATAAGGATGATTTAGAGGATATGGATTTCCTTGATTTAGAGAAGGGAACCGAAGAGAAGAAGTCCGATATGGATGATGAATATGAGAAGGAAAGCGAATACGAGGATGTTTGTTTTATCTGCCGCAGACCTGAGAGTAAAGCAGGCAGAATGTTTAAGCTTCCGAATCATATTTCGGTTTGTTCAGATTGTATGCATAAGACGATGGATACAGTCAGTCAGTTTGATTATCAGGGAATGTTGAATAACATGCCTGATTTTGGCGGCGATAAGAACAGCAAAGGGCATTTTCCGAATATCAGCTTTGTGAATATTGCTGATTTGCAGGGAGATGGAGGGATACCTAACCGTCAGAAGTTGAAGAAGAAAAAGTCCAAGGAAAAAACAGCTGAGCCGGCATTTAATATCAAAGATTTACCGGCACCACATAGAATTAAGGCACAGCTAGATGATTTTGTAGTTGGTCAGGACTATGCGAAGAAGGTAATATCCGTAGCGGTTTATAATCATTATAAGCGTGTTGCTACAGGGACTATGGATGATATTGAGATTGAGAAGTCAAATATACTCCTGCTTGGACCTACGGGATGTGGTAAGACCTATTTGGTTAAGACACTTGCGAAGCTGTTGGATGTACCGCTTGCCATAGCAGATGCTACATCACTTACCGAGGCAGGCTATATTGGCGATGATATCGAGTCCGTAGTTTCTAAGCTTCTTGCGGCAGCAGATAATGATGTAGAGCGTGCAGAGCGTGGTATCGTATTTATCGATGAGATAGACAAGATTGCCAAGAAGAAAAACACAAACTCTCGAGATGTCAGCGGTGAGTCTGTGCAGCAGGGTATGTTGAAGCTTTTAGAAGGTGCAGATGTGGAGGTTCCGGTTGGAGCTAATAGCAAGAATGCTATGGTGCCACTTACCACAGTGAATACACGTAATATTCTATTTATCTGTGGCGGTGCATTCCCTGATTTAGAGGAAATCATTAAGCAGAGATTGACGAAGCAGACCTCTATCGGATTTAATGCAGAGCTTAAGGATGCCTTCGATAAAGAGAAGAATATCCTTAAGAAGGTAACAATTGAGGATATAAAGAAGTTTGGTATGATTCCTGAGTTTGTAGGAAGATTACCGATTATTTGTCCGATGGATAGTCTTGATAAGGAAAGCTATATTAAGATTTTAAAGGAGCCTAAGAATGCAATCCTGAAGCAGTATCAGAAGCTTTTAGAGTTAGATGAGGTAAGATTAAAGTTTGATGACAGTGCGTTAGAAGCGATTGCTGATAAGGCAATGGAGCGTGATACAGGTGCGAGAGCGCTACGAGCTATTATCGAGGAGTTTATGCTGGATATTATGTATGAGATTCCTAAGGATGATAATATCGGAGAAGTGACGATTACCGGAGATTATATCAACGGAACAGGTGGTCCGATTATAGAGATTCGTACAGAAGGAATTAAAGAAATAGCAGAGAAAAATGAGTAAAAAAATGGACTTTCGTTTTGAAACGGAAGTCCATTTTTATAAACAAATTTATTTGCTGTTATTGTCCTCATATGCCATGAAATCAGGATGGGATAGATAGGATTCAAACAAACTTTTAATGAAATCATGATCTTTTACTTCATTGTATATATTCAGCTCGCACATATTGCCTACATAAGAAGGCTGCCATGTGTCGCCGCCAAGCATAATCTGCATAACATAGCGGTTGGTTGGGACGTTTTCCATAATGCCCACAACATCGCCGTTGATATAAGCGGTTGCTGTTTCTGTCTTGGCATTATAAGATACGGCATAATGATTCCAAAAGCCTTCCATTAATGGTGCACCGCTGACATCATACCAGCCGTTAATATCTTTAGAGTCTCTGATTCGGAAGGAGGAATGGCCCTCCCATGCCAGTGGTAAAAGACTGCAAAAGCCGGTTTCGAATTTTACCCATATAGCAGAGGTCCAAATGTGAGAGGATTTTGGTTTTAACCATACCGAAATCGTGTAGCTATCATTTAAAATTGTATTTTTAGGAAGTAACACAGTATTCTGTTCCTGCGGACCACCCGGAAAATACAATGCACTGGAATTTCGGAAAATTCCCTGTACAAATTTAAAGCCGCTTCCTTGATATTGCCCTTCCAGTGTACCGTCTTCTGTTAACAGATTGCCGTTCATTCGGAAGTTATGACTATCCACAGGGTTATTGGTAAACTCATTTGCAAAAGTATGAAAGTCTTTTAATGCTAATGGTTTGGAGTAATAAAAGCCCTGTGCAATCTGACAGCCAAAGCTCGTAATCAGATGAATTTGGTCTTTGGTTTCCACACCTTCTGTAACAACATCCATTTTTAAATCCTTGCACATGGCGATTACGTTACGGAGAACCTTTCGACCACGGGGATTGTTAGAAGAGTCACGTAAGAATTCTTTATCTATTTTAATGGTATCCACTTGCAAATCCTTTAGAAGACTAAGCGCCGAGAAGCCGGAACCAAAGTCATCAATGGATACCATAAAGCCCTTGGATTTTAGGTTATTCACAGTTTCAATTAGTTCAATACTGTCTTTGATAAAGATATTCTCGGTAATTTCCAATTCCAGTTCTGCTGTAGGAATATTGTTTTTTTCAGCAATCTTAAGTAGCGTTTCAGGAAATTTATCATTATAAAGATGCAATCTGGACATATTAATAGAAATTGGAATATGTTCGTATTTTAGTCCCTTCCAGGAAGCCTTTAGCTTACAGACTTCTTCAAAGATATAGAGGTCCAGATTGGAAATGAATCCATTCTTTTCAAATAAAGGAATATAGGTAATCGGTGAACGAACACCATCCTTGGGATGAATCCATCTGGATAAAGCTTCTGCGCCGGATAGGGCGGAGGTTATCATGTTAATCTTAGGTTGTAAATAAACAACAAATTCTCCGTTTGCCAGAGCATCTTCCATTTCGGCTTCAATATTAAATGTATTTTCAAAGGCGGTGTCTGTAGATTCGTAGACAACACAACGGCATCGGCCATCATATTTTGCCTGATACATAGCCGTGTCACACTTAGCGAGAATATCATCTAAGGATTGTGACGAAGGCTGTGACAAAATAACACCGACACTTAAAGAAATCATAGATAGGATATCATTACGAAAATCCATATCTCTGAAACCGTCAACAAGAAGCTGAGCGGTTTGAGAAACCTCTTCTTTTGAAAGAGTACCATCTAAGATAGCGACAAACTCATCTCCACCGATACGGGAAATAAAGCCTGTAAGGTGTTGCTGTATATAGGTACTGATGGCGATTAACAGATGGTCTCCCATACTGTGACCATAGGTATCGTTTACTCTTTTAAAATGGTCAACATCTATAAACATGGCGTGAACCATATCTGTGTGATTGTCTAATGTAGCATAATATCGATACAGACTTTGTCTGTTTGGTAAGCCTGTTAGATAATCCTTCTCATAAGAAGAGCTATTACCATTTAAAGAATTGAATGTGTTCATAAGAAAACTCCATTTCTATATTTGTTAATGATAGAAAAATACAAAAATATTATTAATTTGACATTCTTGCAAATATTATACAATATTTAAAAAGTAAAGAAAAGATAGGAAAACAGACAGTTGTAGATAGAACACGGAAATGATGATGCTTTGTGAAAAACACAAAGAATATTTTGGGGACATCATGCATAAAATAGGATAAATATAGGTCGGAGTATTGACATGGATTGCAGAGAGCGCATTTTATCCAATGATTATGCAGATATAATAGTGGATTTTACACTTCCGCAAGAGTTGGATTACGAGATGGCAGGAGATTTCTGCTTTCATCGAATTATTGGTAATTTGGGAATTGCTTTTGTAGAACGAAGCAGTTTACCGGGGATTGATGTTTCGACGATGAATTTTAATTTTTTACCTAAAGCATATGGATTGATGGAGGAAGCACCGAATGTTTCTGGGCAGGCTAGGAATGATTTTGATACCGTCAGTCTGTTGTCGGCGGGAATACTTCAGATGCAGGGACAACCCCTATATTTAACTGGGAGAGATGTCACAATCGCAATCATCGGAACCGGGATAAGATATACGGAACCGGTATTTCGGGATGCATTTGGAAGAAGTCGGGTGAAAGCAATCTGGGACCAAACGATACAGACAGGTACTGTACCTGATGGATTTTCTTATGGAAGTGAATATGATTCTCAGCAGATTCAGGCTGCAATTGAAAGCGATGACCCGATGAGTATTGTTCCTAGTACGGATACGCTGGGCCATGGAACGGCGATGGCAGCAGTTGCGGCAGGAAGCAGACTTGATGATGGGATTCGATATGTGGGGGCGGCACCTGAAGCCAATATTGTAGTGGTAAAGCTTAAGGAAATGAAGCAGTATCTTAGAGATTATTATCTGATTCCTGATGGGGTAACAGCGTATCAGGAGACAGATATTATGCAGGCAATACAATATGTTCAGAAATTTTCTATAGATTTGTATCGACCGTTGGTTATTTGCATGGGCTTTGGAACAAATATGGGGGATCATACAGGTACTTCGAATTTGGGAAGATATATGAATTTAATTTCTTTACAAAAAAGCAGAGTATTCACGGTGAGTAGCGGGAATGAAGGAAATGCAGCTCATCATTTTCAGGGAAGCTTATCCGGGAAGGATAGCTACCGGGATGTTGAAATCAGAGTGGGAGATGCGGAAAAAGGCTTTTTATTAGAGCTTTGGGGAAGTGTTCCGAATCTGTTTGCAGTGGAGATAAGAAGTCCTGGCGGTGAGGAGATTTCAAGGATAAATCCAAGAAGAATCGGACCTCAAAATTATTCTTTTATTTTCGAAAAAACACAGATTACAATAGATACCTTATTGGCGGAGCAGGCATCCGGAGCTGAACTGATTCAAATGCGGTTTGCGGCACCTACAGCAGGTATTTGGACAGTCAGGGTATACGCAGAGGATGAGATGATAAATGGTAGATTTGATTTATGGCTTCCAATTACTCCTTTTTTATCGGATGATACGTATTTTCTGGAACCGGAACCTGATACGACCATTACAGAGCCGGGGAATGTGCAAAGTGCTATTACGGCGACGGCATATAATGATGAGAACAGAAGTATTTATTTAAATGCAGGAAGAGGCTTTACAAGAGGTGGTTTGATAAAGCCTGATATTTCAACGCCGGGAGTGAATGTATCAACACCAGCCGGGAAGGCAACAGGAGGCTATATGGCAGCAGCACTGACGGCAGGCGGCGTTGCACAGATTATGCAATGGGCAGTAGTGGAGCAAAAGGATTTGCTGGCAGATGCCAATAAAGTACGAAATTATCTGGTGCAGGGAGCCGTTCGGGAAGAAGAGACTCAATATCCCAATACCCGCTATGGCTATGGATTGTTAAATGTACAGGGAACATTTGATTTTCTTGCAGGACTCTAAACGAAGGTGTATAAAGTAATACGTTTCGGTAATAATAACCATGACAGCAATGTAAATGATTATGACTGCGAGTATATGCAGATATCAGAAAGGTGAGGTTATTGTTATTATGAAGAAAAAACTTGTATTGTTAGCGTTAGGTATTAGCTGCAGTATCTTAGTTGTGGGTTGTGGTATGGGTAATAATGAGAAAGACCCTTTAACAGGAGAGGAAATGACCAATGAGCAGATGACAGATGAGCCTGTAGCAATGGAGGATAGTGTAGTCGAGCGTGACTTTGATACAGTACTTGGTAATGCATCAAGTCCTACTGAGATTATTGATTACATTAACACCAATATTGTGGGTGCGGCAGAAACTGACGTTAGAAGATTTTTTGAAGGCTTATTTAATTTTGGCGATAATATCAGAGATATTGATTTTTCAGCATTAGAGCAAAGCAGACAGCATATGCCTGAGGATATGATTGCATTTATGGATTTGATGCGCCTTGAGAGAGATACACCGTCCATGGTTATGTCAGATGAAAATGACAGAATGGAAATTGGAATGACACTTTCTGAGATGTTAGAGAGAGCATTACTCTTTGAGGAGCATATTAAGAAATATCCTGACGATACTTCTACACAGGCTGCTGCACAGTTGTATGAGGAGATTTTGACAGCTGCTATTTCGGGAGGCTATGACAAAACAAATAATATTCCACACTATTATCAGGGAGAGACAGCAGATGTTGTAGATGAGAAATCCTTAGAGTATTATGAGCAGTTTGCCCAGGCAAATCCGGATACTTTGACCGGGGAGATTGTAAATGATTATATTCAGGTGCTTAAGGATAATAAATTTGCATTAAATGATACAGTTGAGGAGTTTTATCGTAATCTCGCTACCAGAGTAGGAGAGCTTACAAGTCAGTCTATGGGAAATGGCTCAACAGGAAATGATGCAACAGGAAATGATGCAACAGGAAATGGTTCAACAGGAATGGGGTCAACAGGTAATGGCTCAACAGGTAATGAGTCGATGGGTACTGATGGCATGACAAACGGAACTGATCGCGGAGATGCTGTTGTTGGCGGCGGTGTAACAGGTCAGGGTGGAACAATGGAAAATGGAGCAGTAGCACCTTAATCAAAAGCGAGTAGATATTCTACTCGCTTTTTGGTATCCTTTAATATTCAAATGGCCAGAAGCCGTAAGGCCAGCTGAAACCGCCATTACCATAGTTACCATATGGATTCTGCTGATTAGGTGTTTCCTGTGGATTAGCTGAGGAAGCATCCTCACCAAACACATCCTTAGTGCCTAAGGTCAGAGAGAAGGTCTTCTCTGTATAGCCCTGAGAATCCTGTACCATGGCAATCACTTCAACAGTCTCACCTGCTCGGTAGTAGGTAAGCAATGTCTTTAATTCTGCCATAGTCTTAACAGTCTGCCCGTCAAACTTTGTAATAATATCGTTCTTCTTAAGTCCTGCAGCACCAGCCGGTGAATCGTCGTATACCTGACTGATAAATACACCTACAGGCATGTTGTATACAGCTGAAATCTCAGAAGTAACATCTGTACCTGCAATACCAAGATAGCCCTGGTCTTCTTCTGCAACTACATCTCTGGTTTCCTTTAACATAAGCTCTTCGATAATAGACTGAACATCTGAGATAGGAATTGCATATCCCATACCTTCTACAGAGCTTGAAGCTACTTTAACGGAATTAATACCGATAAGCTCACCATTCATATTTAATAAGGCGCCACCTGAGTTACCGGGATTGATGGCTGCATCTGTCTGAATCAAACGATTGGTAATCGTACTTCCGTCATCAGCAGAAACAGAAACCTCTCGATTTAAAGCACTGATAATACCGGTAGTAACAGACTGACCATAACCAAGAGCGTTACCGATGGCAACAACCTCCTGGCCTAACTGGAGAGTAGAGGAATCACCGATGGTGGCAATTTTAATCTGTGAACGCATCTCATCTGTAATATCTTCCTGTGAAACGGAGATGACAGCAAGGTCTTTCTCTGAGTCATATCCCTTGAGCTTGGCACTTACTAAGGAAGGCTCATCACTGGCTTCATCATAGCTAAATACAACACTTAACTCATTGCTTGAAGAAACTACATGATAGTTGGTAACGATTAATAACTCCTTGTCATTGCTTCCGATAATAATACCGGAACCACTGCTTTCGCTGTCCTGCTGATAAGTACCGAACATTGTCTGTACCTCAGTTACTCCCTTGTTGGTAATGGATACGACGCTTGGAAGACAGCTGTTTGCGATGGCTGTTACATCATTTGATGTGGACAGCTGAGTAGCTGGCGTATTCAGCAAAGAGTTTGTAGTAGTCGATATAGAGTCAGAGGTATTCTGCTGCTCGAGTTGGGCGGCTTGCTTTTGTGCCGACTCTAGAGCCATACGTGACTGCTGTAAGGATTGATTTGCCATATAGGTAGGAATGCTGAATGCGATGCCTGTAGATGCGCCGAAGAGAACACCCAGACACACAGCTGCAACAGCCTTTTTAGCGAAACCACCGGATTTCTTAGGTTTCTTACCATTTGGAGCAGAACTATTATTCCCTGAGCTGTATTGGTATGGATTGCCTGCCGAATAATAATACTCCTGTGGCTTATTTTGATTTGTATTTTCCTGATTTTGATTTTCAAACTGATTATCGTACATAAGATAACTCCTTTCGTCTAAACATTTATATAAATTAAGTGTATTTGCTTTGTTGTGATTTAGTATAAATATAATTTGTGTTTCAATTGTTATCTAAATGTGTTTTTCCTGTGAACATTCTTGGGAATGTTTACTGTGAACATTTCAGAGCCACATTCGCAAAACCGCATCTTCGAGGCTTTACTTTTGTCTGGAACCCAAGGTTCTTTTGTACGGCTTCTCGCCGTATAGATTTATACTAGACCAGTTTTTAGCAAGCAAGCTTGCACAGCCTGGTCTGGTATAAATCTGCATGTCTCTGAATAATTACAAACAAGAATAGTATAACAAACAAATGGAAAAAATAAAATCCTATACTTGACTTTACGCGTAATATAAATTATTATTAAGGTAGTTAGATGCAACTAACTCCTGGGCTTAATGATAGGGGGCTGTGCATGAGCGATGAGATGTTAGAGCTGTTTCTGCATATGGATTTTAATAATACGGAGACGCAGCTGGCGTTGCAGTGTGCGCCTCTCCTTACAGGCTTAAAGCTGTCGAATCTGTTTATTATTTCTTTAGTGAATGAGGAGAATTTTCTGGAATATATGGACAAGGCGATGCATAATGTGGATATAGAGGCATATCGTCTGCTGGAGCATCAGGGTAAGTGTATTTATCTGCTTTATCGTAAAGATGCTTTGGAAAGTTTTCTTGCAAAAGAGGAGGTTCGAGAGTTCTTTGCTAAGGAAGGATATGTAGATTTTACTCTTGATGGTATGCTTTTAGGCTTTCGGTTTAGATATCAGAAGCACCAGTTATGCGGGGGTGAGTTTCCACATGAAATGGGCTTGCTTTTGGGTTATCCATTGGAGGATGTAGTTGGCTTTGTGAAGAATGAGGGAGAGAATTTCTTATGTTCAGGATATTGGAAGGTCTACGCAAATCCTGCTGAGAAAATGACCTTGTTTGGAAAGTTTCAGAGTGCAGAAGAGAGATTGTTGAGAATGTTGTCTCAAGGAATAAGTATAAAGGATGTGATAGTATGACAGGTGAAATCGTAAAAGGGTTGCTCATACCGTTTGCAGGCACAACGCTTGGAGCGGCATGTGTATTGTTTATGAGGAATGGATTAAATCAGAAGGTACAGCGGGCATTGACCGGATTTGCTGCAGGTGTTATGGTGGCGGCATCCGTGTGGAGTCTTTTAATACCGGCCATGGATCAGGCTGCCCATATGGGCAAATGGTCGTTTGTACCGGCAGCAGTAGGCTTCTGGACAGGTATTTTGTTTCTGCTTGCACTTGACCATTTGATACCGCATATGCATATGAATAGTGAGAAGGCAGAGGGACCCGAGGTGAAGCTAAAAAAAAGTACCATGCTGGTACTAGCTGTTGCACTACATAACATACCTGAGGGAATGGCTGTAGGAGTGGTGTATGCAGGTCTGATAATGGGGAATACAGATATTACAATTGCAGGTGCACTGGCACTATCTATTGGTATTGCCATACAGAACTTCCCGGAGGGAGCGATTATCTCTATGCCGCTTCGTGCTGAAGGGGTAAGTAAGCCTCGTGCATTTCTATATGGAATGCTATCAGGTATTGTAGAACCGATAGCGGCATTTCTGACGATACAGCTTGCTTCTTTTGTAACACCGATTCTTCCGTATATGCTTAGCTTTGCTGCTGGAGCCATGATTTATGTAGTCGTAGAGGAGCTTATCCCTGAGGCATCCGAGGGAGAGCATTCTAATATTGGTACGATTCTGTTTGCAGTAGGCTTTAGTATTATGATGATACTGGATGTGGCGCTGGGGTAGCGAATAAGAGACTGTTTATCTTTGGGTGAACGGTCTTTTTTGAGCCATAAATTGAGTTTTTGTTGCCACATTATTTGTTTTATAGCGTGCATAATTGCAATAGAAAATTATGCACGCTATAATTATATTATATTTATTCAGAGACGATTTTGCGAATAGGCTCTGAATCTATTTCAAAACAAGGAGAACAATTATGAGCCAGACAAGAACTTATAACAATCCGGTACAGAGAGGCTTTTTCCCGGATCCGTCGGTTATTAGAGTGGGAGATGACTACTATATGGTCAATTCCAGTTTTCAGTATTTCCCAGCGATTCCAATATCTCACTCCAAGGATATGGTGCATTGGCATATCATTGGTCATGCAATTGCCAATCCTGAGTGGTTGGATTTAAGCGATATCAGAGATTCTCATGGAATCTGGGCACCGGATATTTCTTATGTAGATGGAAAGTTTTATGTATTTGCAACACTTCGACTGAACGCAGACGGTAAGCGTGATAATAATGTAATGCGTCGCCAGCTGGTTATGGTGTCGGATAAGCCTGAGGGACCATACAGTAAGCCTGTCTGTCTGGAGGTAGACGACATTGACCCATCGCATTTTGTGGACGATGACGGAAAGCGTTATATGATTATTGCAAAGGCAGCGAAGACTGTGCCCTTGAGTGGGGATTCTTTAAGTGTGGCGGGAGATATTAAGGTAGCCTGGGATGGTACAGGTGAGCGTTGTTCAGAAGGCCCCCATATGCTCAAAAAGGATGGCTATTACTATGCCATGGTAGCAGAGGGCGGTACCGGTTATGGTCACGGTATTAATATGGCAAGAAGCAAGGAGCTATATGGTGAGTATGAAAATTCACCATATAACCCTGTAATGCGTCAATTAGATCCGACAGCACCAATTCAGCGAGCAGGTCATGGTAAGCTGGTACAGGACCAGAACGGACAGTGGTGGTGTTATTATCTCTGCGGAAGACCAAATCAGGGCAACTATACGACTATAGGAAGAGAGTCAGCTTTAGACCCTGTGCAGTGGACAGAGGATGGCTGGTTTACCATTAATCATGGAAAGGGCCCAAGCTTAGAGCAGATTGCGCCTGATTTACCTGAATGTACCTTTGAGAGAAATCTGTTTGACGATTTTAATAGTGATACATTAAATCTCGAGTGGGAGTTTGTCCGTAATCCTGATAACGGCTCATGGTCTTTAACAGAGAGACCGGGACACTTCCGTATATGGACAAGAGATGGACAATTAAATGAGGTTCGTGCGAAGAACACACTTCTTAGAAGAGAGCAGGAGTTAAGCTATGTGGCATCTACTAAGCTTGAGTTTTATCCTGATAAGAATGGTGAGCAGGCAGGTCTTACCTGCTACTATAGCACAGCAACCTATGCTAGATGCTCACTTTGCTACGAGGAAGGAAGGAAGCTGCAGCTTGTGATTAACCGTAATCATGGTGAGGAGCTGATGGCTGAGGTTTGTGATATCGAGGAGAAGCCGGTTTATCTCAAGGTAGTGGTAGAGAAGCTCACAAGAACCTTCTATTATAGCTATGATGGAGAGAACTGGAAGGAAATCGGATGCTTGGAGCAGTGTATTTACCTCTGCGATGAAGGGGTACCGGATGACCCGAAGCGTCACACAGGTACTTTGGTTGGAATTTATGCGAATAATGGAGGCTGCGGAAGCCGTAAGCCTGCGGATTTTGATTTCTTTAGATATGAAGATTAAATGAGATGGAGGTTAGAGACGAGTGTATGAGGTATATGCTTGTCTCTTTTTATGTAAAATAATTGAATTGTTAGGTGGAGTATTGAATTTGGATATTTGTTTGGAAAAAGTTTTGTATATTCTTGTTTTCAATCGATGAATTTGGTATGATAATAATGTAAGCGCTTTCATGACTGCTATCAAGCAGTCATGAAAAGAGAATGCACAAGCCCAAGAAGAGGAATCAGTCGCAAGCGACCTTGGGCAGCGCAAGAGTTTCCAAAGGAAACTCTATGATTGGTATGAGTTGTATGAATGCGCAGTAATTATGAGAAAGGCATGGTAGTTGACATGGAAAAAAGAGAATTTGATTTATTAGCGCTTGGTGAGATTTTGTTACGTTTGTCTCCAACTGTAAACGAGCGTCTGACACGTGGTGAGTCATTCCAGAAGCAGGCGGGGGGAGCTGAGCTGAATGTAGTATCAGGAACATCACTTCTTGGCTTGAGAACAGGTATTATTTCAAGAGTTCCTGAGAATGATTTAGGTAGATATATTCAGAACAGAGTACGTTTTAGTGGTGTTAGTGATGACTACTTGGTATACGACAAGAGCAAGGATTCCAGACTGGGAATCTACTATTATGAGTATGGTGCACATCCAAGAAAGCCTAATGTAATCTACGATAGAAAGAATACAGCATTTGCGGATATCAGTATTGATGATTTCCCAGAGGAGATGTACAAGGCAACCAGATGCTTTCATACGACAGGTATTACACTTGCCCTTGGTGAGAAGACACGTAAGACTGCGATTGAGATGATGAAGCGTTTCAAGGAGAATGGAACTCTGATTTCCTTTGATGTTAACTTTAGAGCAAACCTTTGGTCGGGTCCTGAAGCAAAGGAGTGTATTGAGAGCATTTTACCATATGTAGATATTTTCTTCTGTTCAGAGGATACAGCAAGATTAACATTCCTTAAGGAAGGTACTGTTCAGGATATGATGAAGAGTTTTACGAAGGATTATCCGATTAGTGTAGTAGCAGCAACACAGCGTATCGTACATTCTCCTAAGGTTCATTCTTTTGGTTCTGTTATCTATGATGCGAAGTCGGATACCTTTATGCAGGAGGATGCATATGAGAATATCGATGTTGTAGACAGAATTGGTAGTGGTGATGCATACATATCAGGAGCATTATACGGTTTACTTGCTCACAATATGGACTGTAAGAAGGCTATGGAGTATGGTAATGCGACTGCAGCAGTTAAGAACACAATCCCAGGTGACTTACCATCTTCTGACTTGAAGGAGATAGATTCTATTATTAAGAATCATCAGTCTACAGGTCCACAGCTTGAGATGAATCGTTAATTTCATATTAGAATAATTCAAGGTCTGGTGGTTAAAAGCACGCCAGACCTTTTTGTATCAGTCCAAGAGGTTAAGAAAATACGCAAAAAGTCAAGCAGCTAATATTTACTCGTGCTATGATATAGTTACGGTACCGGAAAGGAGTGAAGATATTTGAGTAGTTTAGCATTATTGGAAATGGCATTAGAATACATGGAAGATAACATAAGCAACGACATTAAGACAGATGATGTTGCGAAGGCTTGCTATTGCTCAAAATCGACACTGGAAAAGCTGTTTAAAAGTATGAATAACATGACGGTTCATGACTATCTGCTCCGCAGAAGAGTGGTAACAGGGGCGCGGATTCTTTGGGAGAATCCCGATATCAGCATTCTGGATGTTGCGCTCACGGTAGGATATAGCAGTAATGAAGCGTTTGGTCGTGCTTTTAAGCAGGTATGGAACTGTAAACCCTCAGAGTTTCGTAGGGAGAAGCGCTATACAGAGCTTTTTCCAAGACTCTATGCGCCTATTGGACAGGGAGATGACTATATGACAACAAGAAGACAGGTAGATATTAGTGAATTATATGATTTGATACAGGAGCGTCGCCAGTGCTATTGTGTGTGCTGCGATATTAAGCATATGATAGGACTGAATGAGATAAGCTATAAGGCGGGTGATTTAGGAATATTGGAAACAATTAAGCGTATGCAGGATGCTTCTGAGAGTGAGGATATTGTATTCCGAATCGGAGGTGACGAATTTGCAATTCTAACGCAGAGTGAAGAGATAACTTATGCAGAAGAGATTGCCAAAAGGATTCTGTCACATAATGGAGAAGTATACGAAGTAGACGGTCAGCAGATTCCACTTACCTTGTATGCATCAGTAACAAAGCTTAACGGAAAAAGCATCAAATACCATGAGCTGTTTAGCCAGTTACACAAGACAATTGAAGAGAATAAATAAGACAAGAGGGCTTGATTTCAAGCTCTCTTGTCTTATTTAAATCGGGTTTGTCGAGGCGATAAAGTTCATTTTGCACGGAAAAAAAGCGATAACACACTTTTTGTAGGAAATGACGAAAAATTAAGATTTGTGTTGACGAAAGCTAGTGAAGTTGTTATGATTAAAACATAGCGCAAACGGTTGCGCAAGAAAAAGCAAACGTAAAGCGAATGGAGGAAGTTTATGTTAGAATATGTGAAAGGAATGGATGTATCTTCACTGGATGAAATTGAGCAGTTAGGTGCGAAGTTTTATGACAAAGGTCAGCAGGGAGATTTGTTAGATATACTTAAGAGCTATGGGACAAATTATATTCGTATTCGTCTTTGGAATGATCCAAAGTCACCGGAAGGAAAGCCATATGGTGCAGGTAATACGGATACAGAGGTAGCGTTGAGATTGGCAAAGAGAGTAAAGAAGGCAGGCTTAAAGCTTTTACTTGATTTCCATTATAGTGATTGTTGGGCAGACCCGGGAAAGCAGAGAATGCCTAAAGCGTGGGTAGGCTATTCGGTGCCGGAGTTAGAGAAGGCAGTCTATAACTTCACTAAGGAAACGATGGAGAGATTCGTAGCAGAAGGTGCAGCACCGGAGATGGTACAGGTAGGTAATGAGCTGTCTAATGGTTTGATGTGGCCGGTAGGACAGGTACCAAACTATGATAATATTGCATTATTTGTAAGTGCAGGTATTAAGGCAGTGAAGGAGGTTACCCCTGAGGCGAAGATTATGCTTCATCTTGATAATGGTGGTAATAATGCGCTGTATCGTGAGTGGTTTGATAACTATACAGCAAAGGGAACCGAGGATTTTGATATCATCGGATTATCCTACTATCCGTTCTGGCATGGTTCCTTACAGGATTTGGAGAATAATATGAATGATATCTCAGTAAGATACGGTAAGGACTTGATTATTGCCGAGGTATCTATGGGACATACTACAGAGGACTATGCTTCTTATGAGAAGCTTGAGCCACATGAGCGAAAGGGCATGGCGACTAAGCCTGAGCTTTGTGCAAAGGTTCCGTTCCCGATGACGAAGGAAGGTCAGTGTGATTTTATGAAGGCATTCCTTGCATCTGTTGAGCAGGTTCCTGAGAATAAGGGACGAGGCTTCTTCTACTGGGAGCCGGCATGGTTGCCTGTAGCAGGTAGTGGTTGGGCTACGTGGGAAGCCATTGAGTATATGCAGGAAAAGGGGCCATGTGGTAATGAATGGGCGAATCAGGCATTGTTTGATTACGATGGTAATGCACTTCCGGCATTAGAAGTAATTAAGGATTATAAGCCACAGGCATAGGAAGTGTGCGTGGCAATAAGCATAAAGTATTACGATAAAATGGAGGATAAAAAGATGAAGCAGCAGTTATTAAAGAAATTTGAAGAGGTATTTGGTGATGTAAATGGCGCAAAGGTTTATTTTGCACCGGGACGTGTGAATTTAATTGGAGAGCATACAGATTATAACGGTGGTCATGTATTTCCATGCGCATTAACAATCGGTACTTATGCCGTAGCAAGATTACGTGAGGATGAAAAGCTTTGTCTTTATTCTATGAACTTTGAGGCAAGCGGTGTTGGTGAGAGCAAGCTTTCCGATATTGAAGAGAAGGTTCAGGGCGACTGGAGAAACTATCCGAAGGGAATGGTATGGGCTTTTGGTGTGAAGGGATATCAGGTAACAAAGGGTATGGATATTCTCTTCTTTGGTAACATTCCAAATGGTTCAGGTTTATCCTCATCAGCTTCTATCGAAGTATTAACAGGTTATATTTTAAAGGATTTATTCGGCTTTGCTGTAAGCAATCAGGATATTGCATTAATCGGTCAGTTCTCAGAGAACAATTACAATGGTGTTAACTGTGGTATCATGGACCAGTTTGCAATTGCAATGGGTAAGAAGGATTCAGCTATCTTCCTTGACACAGCAGACCTTTCTTATGAGTATGCACCTATTGCACTGGCGGGCGCAAAGATTGTTATCTTGAATACCAATAAGAAGCGTGGACTTGGAGATTCGAAGTACAACGAGAGAAGAAGCGAGTGTGAGATGGCACTTTCAGAGCTTCAGAAGCAGATTGACATCAAGACTCTTGGTGATTTGACAGAGGAGGAGTTTGAGGCAAACAAATCTGCTATCGCTGATGCTAACAGAGTAAAGAGAGCAAAGCACGCAGTATATGAGAATAGAAGAACTATCAAGGCTGTAGAGGCGTTAAAGAATAATGACCTTACATTATTCGGAAAGCTGATGGTGGCTTCTCATGATTCTCTTCGTGATGACTATGAGGTAACAGGTATTGAGCTTGATACACTTGTTGAAGAGGCATTAAAGCAGCCGGGGGTTATCGGAGCAAGAATGACAGGTGCAGGCTTTGGTGGCTGTGCAGTCAGCATTGTAAAGGAAGATGCAGTAGAGTCATTCATTAAGAATGTGGGTGATGCATACCTTGCAAAGATTGGCTATGCGGCTGACTTCTATGTAGTTGAGATTGGTGATGGCCCAACAGTTCTGTAAGAACGACTTATACAATTAGAATAGAGGGATATAAAGATGATGACAATTACAAAGAATATTACAGATTTGGTACGCTACGGATACTCTTGTGGTTTAGTAGATAAGGCAGACATTATTTATACAGTAAATTGTTTATTAGAGCTGTTTGAGTTAGATGAGTATGATGGAGAGTTTGGAGAGGAAACATTCGCCAAGACTTCTCCGGAGAGCTTTGACTTGGAGGCAATTCTTGGAGAGATGCTTGATTATGCAGCAGAGCATAATCTGATGAAGGATAACAGCATTGTATACAGGGATTTGTTCGATACAAAGATTATGGGATGTCTGACACCAAGACCGAGTGATGTCATTTATACATTTAACAGATTATATAAGGAAAAGGATGCAAAGACCGCTACAGACTGGTATTACACCTTCAGTCAGAATACGGATTATATCAGAAGATACCGTATTAAAAAGGATATGAAATGGAAGGCGGATACTGCTTACGGAGAGATGGATATTACCATTAATCTTTCAAAGCCTGAGAAGGACCCAAAGGCTATTGCAGCAGCAAAGAATGCAAAGCAGAGCGGTTATCCAAAGTGTATGCTTTGTATTGAAAATGAAGGATATGCCGGAAGAGTAGACCATCCTGCAAGACAGAATCACAGAATTATTCCGATTCAGATTCAGGGCAATCAGTGGGGCTTCCAGTATTCTCCATATGTATACTATAACGAGCATTGTATCGTATTTAACAGCCAGCATATCCCAATGAAGATTGAACATAACACCTTTGTGAAGCTGTTCCAGTTTGTTGAGCAGTTCTCACATTACTTTGTTGGTTCTAATGCAGACCTTCCAATCGTTGGTGGTTCGATTCTCAGCCATGACCATTTCCAAGGTGGACATTATGAGTTTGCTATGGCGAAGGCTCCGGTAGAGAGAAGCTTTAAGGTAGCAGGATTTGAGGATATTCAGGCAGGTATTGTAAGATGGCCGATGTCAGTTATCAGAATTGCTCACGCAGATTACAACAGACTCATTGCGTTAGCTGATGTAATTTTGGCGAAGTGGCGTAATTATACGGATGAAGAAGCATTCATCTATGCGTATACAGATAATGAGCCTCATAATACAATCACGCCGATTGCAAGAAAGCGTGGAGATGTATACGAGCTTGATTTAGTACTTCGTAATAATATTACAACCGAGGAGCATCCGCTTGGTGTATATCATCCACATGCAGAGCTTCATCATATTAAGAAGGAGAATATCGGCTTAATCGAGGTTATGGGATTGGCTGTATTACCTTCCAGATTAAAGAGTGAGCTTGAGGCATTGGAGGAAGCCATTGTAAGTGGAAAGAATATCCGTGAGGATGAGACACTTGCAAAGCATGCAGACTGGGTAGATGAGTTCCTTCCAAAGTATGAGGGTAAGGTAGCAAAAGAAACTATCCGCGATATCCTTCAGAAAGAGGTTGGTATCGTATTTGGTAAGGTGTTAGAGCATGCCGGAGTTTATAAGAGAACGATAGAGGGGGCTATGGCATTTGACCGCTTTATTCAGAGTCTAAATGCATAGCAGCTAAGCGACAGAAGAGAAGAGCGATGTTAGCAGCATAGAATTGGGAGAACGTACCATGGATATGTTTCGTAAGGGAGATATTGGAATTAAGAAATTAACAATTACGGATATTGCAGAACACTTACAGGTTTCAAAGACTACGGTGTCTCGTGCAATATCCGGTAAGGGAAGAATCAGTGAAGACACCAGACAGAGGGTACTGGCCTATATACAGGAGAATGATTATAAGCCTAATGTTATTGCCAAGGGACTTGCACAACAAAAGACTTATAATATCGGAATGGTAATTCCCGGGGATTGTAATCTGGTAGATATGCCATTTTTCCAGAATAGTATGCAGGGAGTCTGTGAGGAAGCATCCAAGCATGATTATGATGTTATGCTCGTGATGACCAGCGGGGATAAGGTAGTAAATCTCGAGAGAATGGTGGCAAACCATAAGGTCGATGGTGTGATTTTGAGCCGTTCCTTCGTAAAGGACAAAGCTGCAGAGTTTTTGAAGGAGCAGAAGCTGCCATTTATCCTGATGGGAACCTCTAAGGATGAGGAAATCCTGCAGGTAGATAATAATCATAAAGCAGGATGTTGCGAAATGGTGACGCGAATTATGCAGGCCGGTATGAATCGCATTGGTTTGATTGGCGGCAGCGAGAATTATGTGGTAAATAGAACAAGACTACATGGCTATCGGGATGCTTTTCGCAATATGAAGCAGGCAATTGATGAGAGTCTGATTTATCAAAATTGTGAAACGACAGAGCAGATAGAGAAGGCAGTCAGGAATCTGATAGAACGTAAGGCAGAGTGTATTGTCTGTATGGATGATATGATATGTTCCCATGTATTGCAGGTGTTGGATAGAGAGAAGATAAAGGTACCACAGCAGATGAAGGTGGCATCCTTTTATGACAGTACGCTTCTGATGAATCATGAGCCGGCGATTACTTCTCTGTTATTTGATGCCAAGGCATTAGGAGAACTGACTTGTTCTGTTTTGTTGGATTATATATCGGGTAATGAGGTTAGGGGAAAGACCTTGCTTGATTATGAGATTATAGAGAGAAATTCAACAAAGGTATAGTAAGACAGATTTAAGACCAACATTTCGGAGGTGTAAGATGCCAAAGAAGAAAAAGCAACCGGCAGAATTTAGATTCTATGAGATACCGCAAAATGAGCCGGTGCTTGCCCTGATGGGTAAGAAATGGATTCAGGTATATGGAGAAAATATTGATAACCAGCATTTTCATAATCTATTGGAGATAGGATTATGTCATTACGGTGATGGTGATTTGGTTCTGGAGGATGAATTTTATCGTTTCGGCCCGGGAATGATATCCTGTATTCCTGCTAATTATCTGCATGTTACCAGAAGTGATGATGGGGTCATGGCATTCTGGGAGTTCCTGTTTATTGATGTAGAGCAGGCACTTAAGGATTGTGGTAAGCGTAATGTGCAGGAAGCAAGAGATATTATAGAAGCAATTCATAAGAATGCGTTCTTTATTAAGCCGGAGGAGAATCCGATGATTGCAACCATTGTCAGAAGTATTTTTGATGAGATGCAGGATAAGAAGGAGCATTACAATGATTGCGTAAAGGGATTAGTCTATGCGCTGTTGTTTGAAATTGCACGTTTTAATGGAAGACCTGTTACTTCCAATAAGGGTAAGAATGGCGGTCTGCAGCTAGAGCGGGCAATTGAATATGTGGAGGCGCATTATCAGGAGAATTTCAAGATTTTGGACCTTGCAATGGAGTGTCATATGAGTGAGACACATTTTAGAAGAGTGTTCCAGGAGAAGATGAATATGACTCCGGTAGAATATGTCAACTTTGTGCGAGTTAAGAAGGCTTGTGAGCTGATTGACAAGACGGATATTAGTATGGAGGAGGTCGCAGAGCGTGTCGGCTTTGTAACCCCGTCTACCTTTAACCGTAATTTCAGACGGATTATCGGAACATCGCCATATCAATGGAAGAAGCGTCCGGATAATCATGAAGGTAAGCTTTTAGAGTATAAGATTTCTGCCTTAAAAGGCTGGTAAATCAAAAGTTGAATTTGCACGAAATTAAGGTGTATTTATAAACAATAAGTGGAAGCAGAGTGTTATACTTAGCCCATACACAAAGAGCCGTCAGATAGTGCATAGCATCGGATGGTAGTATGGAAAAGAATGATACTTAAGAATTATAGGAAAAGAACTAAGGGTATCCTAAGGTTCAGAGAATAAGGAGGTAGAACAGTGGATAAATTTGTCGTAAACATTATCCATCGTCCGGAGATGGTTCCGGAGTATTCTGCAACTGTCACAGGACAGGGAAAAGAGGAAGATATCGGAGATAAGGCGCTCATTACAGAGTCTCTTGATATTTTTAAGACTCAGCAGAGATTAGCTCATGAGAATGGCTTGAAGGTTACAATTCAGATGACTTATGCTGCTTTATTTAATGATGAGGCAGTAGAGATTGCAAAGCATGACCACGAAGTATATGGTGATGAGATTGCACTTTCATTACTTGGACTTCCATGTGAGGAGTTCCGTGAGAAGTATAAGACAAAGGATTTTTGTATCTGGATGTTCTCTATGGAAGATAAAATGGCTATCGTAGATGATGTATTTGGGAAGTTCTATGAGAAGTTTGGTTTCTATCCGGAGTCAACAGGTTCTTACTATATGGATGCAGACCTTACTAACTATATTAAGGCTAAATATCCATCCGTTAAATGTGCTGTTGCAACATGTTGGGAAGAGGGACCAAAGAAGTCGGAGGCCAAGCGGTCTTAGGAAGACAACACTTAGCTACAAC
>JAZNMO010000101.1:0-24569 GCA_045579665.1 Lachnospiraceae bacterium | reverse complement strand
TTTGTCTCAAAAGTAGGAGTTCCGAGCATAAGTGGTGCTAGATGTTTTTATTTAATTATTCTAAAACGCACGCAACCGCAGCCGATTCGCCATCCATGGCTCAATTGGCTGCTGCCGCCTTCGTCCAAGCGGCGGCTTGCTATTGTCTCTAAAAACATCAAGAACCACTAAATACTCTCCACAATACTTTTTACGACAAATAGAGTCTGTTCTTTCGTGTCAGCCAGGCAAAGCTTGAGATATCGATATGTCAAATTTGCTCGACTACCAAGGCGCCCGCACTAACAGGTTTCAAGCAGAAAGCATTGCGCAGGGTGTTAGATTTTCTTAGTGCTTTTAGGATATATAGGAATCTGCCGACTGGACGGAGGCAGAAGGCGGCAATTTGAGCCAAGGATGGCGAATCGCCGCCGGTTACGTACGTCTTAGAACACTTAAATAAAAGCACCTAGAAACTCTTAGCCCGGAGCTTTCGCTTTCGAATGAAACCTGTTAATGCGGGCGCCGAGAGAACTCGACAAACCCGAATTGTACTACTTACAATGCGGCGCGGAGATTTTCGAGGACTTCTTCATGGATGAAGAGACGTCCGTATCCGGTGCCTAGGTCAAGTCCCGGCTTGGTAGCACCGTGGAAATCAGAACCGCCGCTAATCAGGAGATTATACTTCTTGGCAAGTGCTTTCATCTGACTCTCTTCACTAGGAGAGTAGGTACTGTAAATTGCTTCAAGTCCCATTAAGCCTGCGTCAGCGAGTGTAGAAACCAGAATATTCAGCTGTTCACGTCCAAGCTTATATAGCGTAGGATGAGCAAGGATAGGAATACCACCGGCCCTGCGTGTAATATCAATGACCTCTTCGGGAGTAATCTTCTCACGATGTACAAAGTAAGGTGTGTGGTCTCCAAGATAACGTTCAAAGGTTTCGGGCAAGCTTTTAACATAGCCATGAGCAAGTAAGTATTTGGCATAATGAGCTCTGGTGATTACAGCATTAGGAAATTCTTCAAGCAAAGCCTCATAAGTAATGTCAAAGCCTGCACCCTGTAAATTGCGACAAAGCTTATGATTGCGTTCAATTCTGGAATCCTGAAATCGCTTCAGATATTCTAAGAATACAGGTGCCTTGTAATCGATAAAAAGTCCAACAATATGCACATCACGCTTATGATACTCAGTAGAATATTCGATACCCGGAATTACTTCAATCGATTTGCCCTCGGCAGCCTTGAGCGCTTCTTCAATCCCATCCACTGTATCATGGTCTGTCAGAGCAAATGCCTTTAATCCTTTTTCAATAGCATAGTTTACTAATTCTGTTGGTGTATAAGTTCCATCTGAACGTGTTGAATGGACATGCAAGTCCACGCATTTATTTGAGTTGATATTATTCATAATCTTATCCATGCCTTTCAAAAAAATGCAATTATTGTTTTGGCTGTAAAATTTTATTATTTAAGAAAAATAAATTGGAAAGAAATAAAAAAACTCTTGCTTTGTTTTGAAAGTATTGCGTAGGGTATTAGTTTTTCTTGCGTTTTTAGAGTAAATAGTAATTGGGCAACAGGACGTTGCCCAAAGGCGTATAGTGAGCCATGGATGGCAAATATACGCCGGTTACGTACGTCTTTATACATTTTCCTAAAAACGCATAGAAAATCTTATGCCCGAAGCTCTAACTTTCAAAATAAACAAGAGTTTCAATTATTCAGCTTCGTTCTCTTCAGCAATCTCAGCATCAGCGTTGTAGACAGTTCTCTTACGAGCCATCTCATCGCTTGCAAGGTATTCATCATAAGTAGTAATCTTATCAACAAGAGCACCATTAGGAAGAATCTCCATGATACGATTTGCTGTAGTCTGTACAAACTGGTGGTCATGGCATGCAAAAAGTGCAACGCCCGGATATTTAATCAAACCATTGTTAAGAGCTGTGATAGACTCCATATCTAAGTGGTTGGTAGGCTCGTCAAGGATAAGACAGTTAGCACCGCTAATCATCATCTTACTAAGGAGACATCTAACCTTCTCACCACCGGAAAGAACCTTAACCTTCTTAACGCCATCCTCACCTGCAAAGAGCATACGTCCGAGGAAACCACGAACATAAGTAATATCATCAACAGGAGAGTAGCCCATTAACCAGTCTGCGATAGTATATTCGTTATCAAACTCGCTGGTAGGGTCCTTAGGGAAGTAGGCCTGTGAAGTAGTAACACCCCACTTGAAGGAACCTTCGTCCGGCTCAATTTCACCCATAAGAATCTGGAAAAGAGTAGTCTTTGCAAGCTCATTACCACCTACAAAAGCAACCTTATCCTCACGACCAAGGATGAAAGAAATATTATCAAGAACCTTCACACCATTAATAGTCTTAGAAAGATTCTCAACGGTTAATACTTCGTTACCAATCTCAGGGTCAGGACGGAAGTCGATGTATGGATACTTTCTGCTTGAAGGCTTAATGTCATCTAATTCAATCTTTTCCAAAGCACGCTTTCTTGATGTAGCCTGCTTAGACTTAGATGCGTTAGCAGAGAAACGGGAAATAAATTCCTGTAACTCCTTAATCTTTTCTTCCTTCTTCTTGTTAGCTTCCTTCATCTGCTTAACAAGTAACTGGCTTGACTCATACCAGAAGTCATAGTTACCTGCATAGAGCTGAATCTTGCTATAATCAATATCTGCGATATGTGTACATACCTTATTTAAGAAATTACGGTCATGTGATACTACGATAACAGTATTGTCAAAGTTAATCAAGAACTCTTCAAGCCATGCGATAGCATCCAAATCCAAGTGGTTGGTAGGCTCGTCAAGCAATAAAATATCAGGATTACCAAAGAGTGCCTTAGCAAGGAGAACCTTCACCTTCTCACTACCCTTTAAATCCTTCATAATAGAATAGTGAATACCAGTGTCGATACCAAGACCATTTAAAAGCTGTGCAGCATTAGACTCTGCTTCCCAACCGTCCATCTCGGCAAATTCGCCCTCTAATTCACTTGCGCGGATACCGTCTTCGTCTGTGAAGTCTTCCTTCGCATAGATAGCATCTTTTTCCTTCATGATTTCATATAAACGGGCATTACCCATGATAACAACATCCATAACAGGATATTCGTCATACTTGAAGTGGTCCTGCTCCAATACAGAAAGACGCTGGCCAGGAGTGATAACGATATCACCCTTTGTAGTCTCTAACTTTCCAGATAAGATTTTCAAAAAGGTAGACTTACCGGCACCATTAGCACCGATTAAACCGTAACAGTTTCCTTCTGTGAATTTGATATTAACATCTTCAAAGAGAGCCTTCTTACCGACTCTATAAGTTACATTGTTTGCACTAATCATGTCACAAACCCTTTCTTATTTATATATTTATATACGAATAATAATAGTCAACTCTTTTATTGTACCTAAAAAATAGGATTTTGCAAGATAAACCTAAAAATATAGACAAGATTCCGAAAAAACGGTATGATTTACTAAAGTGGAAGGAGAGTTGCACAATGAATCATCAAAAGAAAATTAAATTTGCGAGTCGATTGGAACAGAATAGTAAGAATTATAGTCCTGAAGCACTTTACGATGTAGATGCCTGCAAGGAATTTTTGGAGCAGATGCATCAGGCATTTGGGCTTGAATCATTGGTTACAGACAGACATGGGGCTGTTGTGATTACAGTAGGTGATTTTTCGGGATTTGTACCGGATGTTGTGAATGCGCCGGGTATCAAGATTCGCGTAAAGGGAAGAACAGTCAGTCATGTGTATGTAAGATTTGATAAGGTAAGTGTTGCGAATAAAGAGGTTATGGAAAAGACACTTGTTGCATATATTAAGACATTGGAAGGTTATAGTGAGAAGTCTTATCTTGCCAGTGAACAGGCAGTTTATATAGATGAGCTTGAAGAGGCGTTGGAAAAGGATGCTTATCAGACAAAGTATGATGAGCAGAAGGACCCGCTTACAGGTGTATTGAATCAGACATATTTTGGTAAGCGCATGAAGGATTTAACTGCACAAGAGGTGGTTCCGGCAGCGGTTATTTGTGCAAATATTAATGACTGGAAGTTTGTTAATGATAATTATGGTGAGGAAGAGAGCGATAGATTGATTGTGACTGTTGCAGATATTCTCAAGAGATGTGCGACAGATGAGATGGTAATCGGTAGAGTGGACGGAGATGTTTTCCATGTGATTATTCCTTATGAGGATGAAGATGTAGCTTTGGGATATTGCCAGAAGGTACAGCAGGAGTGTGCGGATTATGAGGATGCAATTTTAGCCCCAAGTGTTGCAATTGGCTGTGTATTCAGAACCAATGTGGAGGAGAACTTCAAGGATTTATTCTCAGATGCAGAGTATGTGATGTTTGAGAATAAGCTGGAGCTTAAGAATGCCCCAGGATATAAGGAAAGACTGGAAAAAGGTCTATTTCTAAAATAAGTATTAAATGCTACACATAAGAAAAAGACGAGAAAACGAGAGATATAATGAGAAAACAAGAGAATGCGCAAGCAAATGAGATGTAAATCTGCTTGCGCAACTCTTTTGAAAAAACTATTATATGATTTGTTAGCACTCGGTGCAGAAGAGTGCTAATGAAAAAGTACAAAATATTATTTAACATAGAATCAAGGAGGCAATTTGCATGAAGTTAGTACCATTAGGAGACAGAGTTGTATTAAAGCAGTTGGTTGCAGAAGAGACTACAAAATCAGGAATCGTATTACCTGGACAGAATAAGGAGAAGCCACAGCAGGCAGAGGTTATCGCTGTTGGTCCCGGCGGAGTAGTAGATGGCAAGGAAATCAAGATGGAAGTTAAGGTTGGCGACCAGGTTATTTATTCTAAGTATTCAGGAACAGAAGTAAAGATTGAGGATGTTGAATATATTATCTGCCGTCAGAGCGACATCTTAGCAGTGATTCAGTAAACTGAATCACTGCTAAGATGATGGCCATACGGCCGTGGATACTGTATAGGTGTTCTAAGGGATGCACGTATTCGATACGAGCGCTAAAGAATTCAGTAATGTAGCAAGCTACATTACCGAAGATGGCCATGCGGCCGTGGATACTGTTAAGGTAGTATAAAGATGTATGTACAGTATACGTGCACTAAAGAGATGGCCATGTGGCCGTGAATAGTGGATTAATGCAAGAACAAAAGACAGCCAATGGCTGTGAGATTATTTTATTTTAGAGGAGACAAAGTAATGGCAAAGGAAATTAAGTATGGAGCTGAGGCTCGTAAGGCATTAGAAGCCGGTGTGAATAAGTTAGCTGACACTGTTAGTGTAACAATCGGACCAAAGGGAAGAAACGTTGTATTAGATAAGTCATTTGGTGCACCGTTAATTACAAACGATGGTGTTACAATTGCAAAGGAAATCGAGTTAGAGGATGCATTCGAGAACATGGGTGCTCAGTTAGTAAGAGAAGTTGCTACAAACACAAATGAAGTAGCAGGTGACGGTACTACAACAGCTACAGTTCTTGCACAGGCTATGATTAACGAAGGTATGAAGAACCTTGCAGCAGGAGCTAACCCAATCGTTTTAAGAAAGGGTATGAAGAAGGCTACAGATTGTGCAGTTGAGACAATTGCACAGATGAGCTCAAAGGTAAACGGTAAGCAGCACATTGCAAGAGTAGCTACTATCTCAGCAGGTGATGAGACTGTTGGTAACATGGTAGCAGACGCTATGGAGAAGGTTTCAGGAGATGGCGTTATTACTATTGAAGAGTCTAAGACAATGCAGACAGAGCTTGACCTTGTAGAAGGTATGCAGTTTGACAGAGGATATATATCTGCTTACATGGCAACAGATATGGATAAGATGGAAGCTACTTTAGATGAGCCATACATCTTAATTACAGATAAGAAGATTTCTAATATTCAGGAGATTCTTCCTGTATTAGAGCAGGTTGTACAGTCAGGCGCTAAGCTTTTAATCATTGCAGAGGATGTTGAGGGTGAAGCTCTTACAACATTAATCGTTAACAAGTTACGTGGTACTTTCAATGTAGTTGCTGTTAAGGCTCCTGGCTACGGTGACAGAAGAAAGGCTATGTTACAGGATATTGCTATCCTTACAGGTGGTCAGGTAATCAGCGAGGAGCTTGGTCTTGACTTAAAGTCAGCTAGTCTTGAGATGTGCGGACGTGCAAAGTCTGTTAAAGTTCAGAAGGAGAATACAATTATCGTCGACGGATTTGGCGATAAGGCTTCTATCGAGGCAAGAGTTGCTCAGATTAAGAAGCAGGCTGAGGAGACAACATCAGAGTTCGATAAGGAGAAGTTACAGGAAAGACTTGCTAAGCTTGCAGGTGGTGTAGCTGTTATCCGTGTTGGTGCTGCAACAGAGACAGAGATGAAGGAAGCTAAGCTTCGTATGGAGGATGCTCTTAACGCAACAAGAGCGGCTGTTGAGGAAGGTATCATCGCAGGTGGTGGTTCTGCTTATATTCATGCTTCTAAGGAGGTTGCAAAGCTTGCTGAAACACTTGAGGGTGACGAGAAGACAGGTGCTAAGATTGTATTAAAGGCATTGGAGGCACCATTAGGCAAGATTGCTAATAACGCAGGTCTTGAAGGAAGCGTAATCATTAACAAGGTAAGAGAGATGGAAGTTGGCTTCGGTTTCGATGCATACAAGGAAGAGTATGTAAACATGGTAGAGGCCGGTATTCTCGACCCTGCTAAGGTTACAAGAAGCGCATTACAGAATGCATGCTCAGTAGCAAGCACACTTCTTACAACAGAGTCTGTTGTTGCTACAATCAAAGAAGATATTCCAGCTATGCCGGGTGGAGCACCAGGTATGGGCGGAATGATGTAAGATACATTTCATATGAGATAGGTAGATGGCTGTCGCTTCGGCGGCAGCCATTTGTTACCTGATATATAAGTTTATTTTGTCTATAAATCATAAGAAATTCTATGGCAGGTATAGCTGAGGTATGCCTGTATTCAAATTAACATATCAAATATGTTTCCAAAGAGTAAGAAGATAAATTGAGATTAGAAAGTTTTAGAAGGATATCAGTTTTCTGGGGGCTGTATGTAGTCATGTATTATGTTGTGACGGAGAACAGGAAGAAAAGTGCCGTGAGCTCCGTATTTGGGGCAAGCAGGGAAATGGAAAATACGGAGAACAGAAAGAAAAGTGTTGTGAGCTCCGTATTTGGGGCAAGCAGGGAAATGGAAATACGGAGAACAGAAAGAAAAGTGCTGTGAGCTCCGTATTTGGGGCAAGCAGGGAAATGGAAATACGGAGAACAGAAAGAAAAGTGTTGTGAGCTCCGTATTTGGACCAAGTCGAGAAATAGGAAGGCAATGTAATGAAGGAAGTATTAGAAAGAATAAAAGGAAAAATAGAGTACTTGGAGGGAATGCAAGAAAAAGTATTAAAGTCTATGGAGAATGCGCCACATGGAATACTTAGAATATCAAAGTGTAGAAATATAGTACAATATTATTTGCGAGAAAATGAGAACGATAAGAATGGAAAATATTTAAATAAAGAAAATAAGACCTTAGCATACCAACTCGCGCAAAAGGAGTATGATGAACAGGTATTAAAGGTGTTGGAAAAACAGAAGACAAAGATGCAAAGCTTTGTCAAACAGATGGCGAAGTATGATGTAGCTGATATATACGTAAAGCTCCCAAAAGAGAGACGGAAACTTGTACAGCCCTATGTATTATCTGATGAACAATATGTAAAGCAGTGGGAGGCAGTAAGATATCAAGGGAAGACATTTGATACGGCTGCGCCGGAAATCTATACAGAGAGAGGTGAGCGCGTGCGTTCAAAGTCGGAAAAAATATTAGCGGATAAGTTTTATATGATGGGGATTCCGTATCGTTACGAATATCCATTACATCTGCAAGGTTATGGCATTGTACATCCGGATTTTATAGTATTGAATAAGCGTACAAGAAAAGAATATTACTGGGAGCACTTTGGAAGAATGGATGATGTGGATTACTGTAATAAGACGATAAAAAAGATGGGCAGTTATCAGCGAAATCGAATTTTTCCCGGGAAAGATTTACTTCTTACTTATGAGACAGGTGCGTATCCATTGAATATAAAAAGTGTTGATGATTTAATAATGGAGTATTTGTTATAAGTTTCAGTATGAATCAATGATATAATCCGCTAAATAGTAAATGATAAGAAGAGGACAATAGACGCTTTAGAGAGCAAATGGTGAGAAAAAAGTATACATAAATGTGTTGACCTTGCCCTTGGGGTAAGGTTTATTATGTAGACAATAGGAATGTAACAATATTCATTACATATCAGGAGAACGATAATCATGGCAAAACAGTATTATACCATAGGACAGCTGGCTCAGCTTACAGATATGTCGACCAAGGCGCTTCGTATCTATGAAGAAAAAGGACTTATTACTTCCATTCGCAATGAAGAGAATAATTATCGACTTTTTGATGAATCTGTAAAGCTACAGCTTCAACGAATCCAGACGCTTAAGTATTTAGGATTCTCTTTGGGAGAAATAGAAAAAACGTTAGTGCATTTTAATCAGGTGGATTTGGAAGAGTCATTTTTGGAACAGAAACGACTCATGGAAAAGAAGGTCATTGAATTAAACAGAATGATTCATTGTATGGAAAAGGCAGCAATTGAATGTAAGGAAAATCAGTTTGATTTGGATGAGGTATTTAAAATGCTAAAGCATATTATTATCAATCGGGAGGCTGATGAAGGTGTTGGTTTTTTGAGAAATCATGCAATAACAAAGGAACCGGAGGGATGGTCGAGATGGATTTTTGAACAGATTAAAATAGAACCCGGTATGAAAATACTTGATGCGGGCGCAGGATACGGGAATCTGTGGAGATACAACATAGAGCGACTTCCGGAACGATGCAGGATACATTGCGTGGACAAGCATAATACACATGCAGATACATTTTTTAAAGAGTTCGGTACGCATAAAGCATTTGAATTTGTATGGAATGATTTGGAGAAAATGGATTTTGCAAATCCTTATGATTTGATTTTCTTTAATCATGTCATGGTATTTATTGAAGACAAAGAAACACTATTGAGGAAATTGAAGGCGGCTTTAAAGATAAATGGAGCCTTAGTGTGTACATGGGGCGGAGTTCTTCTCTATGAAGAGATGGCAAAGCTGTTTATAGAATGTAAGCCGGATGAGAGAAAGAAGATACAAAAAGCGTTAAAGAAAAGAAAACAGCCACTCGTAGAATATGAGAGTATGCTAAAGAAGGTATTCCCCAAGGTGGAAAAACGAGTGAGGAAGGTTCTTTTAACGTATGATACAATAGAGGATTTTATAGAATCTATGAAGGATATTAGTAATTTGGGATTTGATTTTGCAAAGTATGAGGATGAGCTGAAGGCATTTATCCAAGAGAAATACGAGGCAGGAAATTATTATATAGAAAGAGATGGATATCTGTTTATTTGTACAGAGTAAAGGCAATTGGAAAGGCGAGGTTATAAATATGAATATAGCAGTTTTATCGGATATACATGCAAATTACATAGCTTTTAGAAAAGTGATAGAGTTCTTGAAAACAAAGGATATAGATGTAATCTGTTTGTTGGGAGATTACTCAGGCGAGTTTGCAGGAGTACAGGAAACATTTGATTTGATATATGAACTTCAAACGCAGTATCAGGTTTTTATCATCAAAGGAAATAAGGAAGATTATCTGATGTGTGGGATAGGGGATGAACATCCGGAGTGGGATGCTTACCCGAGTACTGTAGGAATGATTCGATACAATCATAATAGCATGAGAGAGAAGGACTGGGAATTTATTAAGTCACTTCCGGAAACGTTGACTGTGAAGATGGATGGAATGGAAGAGCTGTTTTTATGCCATGGTTCGCCAAGAGCAGTGAAGGAGAAAATTTATGAGTCAACCCCGGAGAACAAAGATATTTTGCAAGCTACACAAGCCAAATATATCTTATGTGGGCATACACATAGATGTATGAATTTTGAGGAACATGGGAAGCATGTTTTTAATCCCGGCTCAGTAGGAGACTCGTTGGATGATGGGAAACATGAATATTCCACATTTATGATTTTACATAGTGCGGGAAAAGAATGGGAAGGCGAACATTTCTGCTTGCGACAGGATTTGGATGAGCTTGTAGAAGACATGATGAATCATCAGCTTCACAATATTGCACCGTACTGGTCATTATGTACGGAAGCTTGTATGCGTGGTGTTGCTACGAGTAATGGTAATATTTTGGAGAGGGCAATGGAGATTACGGAAGAGGAAACAGGAAAATGTAATTGGCCTGCGATTCCGGAAGAGTATTGGGCGAGAGCTTTTCGAGAGTCTGTTATTGAAAGATATCCGGAAATTTATGAGAAGATGAAATTGAAAATAAAATAGAAAATTTGCTATATTTCTGTAAATATTGTAAAATATTAGTGTGTGAGTGATATAAATTAGAGAAATTAGGAATAATGGATTATTTTCGCTGAAAGTATCATACAGAAAGGTGGTGCAGCAGATGATTGGCTTATTGACATTAGATGCAAGAAAACAATTTGTAGAGCAATTCCAAAAGGAATTATTGCTGAAATTTGCTGTGCCAAATTATCAGGTATGGATATTCGGAAGCTTTCTTACAGACGAGTTTGACGCAGATTCGGATATCGATATAGGAGTGTATTGTGAAGATTTGGGTCTGCTAATGGAACTATATCATTATATTGATGAGTATATGACTTGGTATGGACTTGACCATGATATTGTAATTGTTGAAATGAAGAAGAATCATTATATTAATATTCCAATTCTTGTGCACGGTAAGGCTCTTACAGGATATACAGATGAAAAGTGGGAAGTTTATAAGAAGGACATGGTAGCGATATGGGGAGCAGAAAGACTTTCCAGAGAGGAGAAAGCAAAGCAACGTAAGGGTATTAAGATAGAGGAAGCGTATCAAGGATTGGAAATCATAAAAGGATATATAGAAAGATTAGCATGTGATAAGGATAGCTACGAATATATTAGTGCTTGTGATGGGGTGGCAACAAGATTTCAAGAATTGGTGCAGTTTGTAATTGATATGGCTACGGTTATGCAGTTGAATGAAGAAACCAATAGATTGACCGAAGCGCAACGGTCACTTCGATGGGCGGTAGGCTATGCACAGAATGTTTTGAAACTAAAGCCAGAGCAAATTGCTTGCTTGCAAATGCTTGTAATTAGAAATGACGTAGTACACGACTATATCAGCGGCGATGTTTATAAAGAGGATATTGCTGAATTTTTCTGTGCGAATCAGACCATGGAGCGATTATATGAGATGGTAGACTTGGTAAAAACATATATGATAGAAAAGGGAATTATGTAGGAAATAGCATTCGTTAGCGGATGCTATTTTTCATGGAATAGGAAAGTGCTCGAAAAGTAGTGGAAGAAAGTGTTGCCGCTGGGCAACACTTTTTTCATTCACGCAGGATTTTACTGCATTCACGCAAATTCTATTGTCGAATAATTTCATGTGTTGTAGGATAATATCAGAAAGGAGGAATTGCATATGAACGCTATGACTTGGCTAATAATTATGGTAGGATTGATTATCATAGAGATTGTGACTGTGGGACTTACAACCATATGGTTTGCAGGCGGTGCGCTGGCAGCGATAGCTGTTTCATCTCTTGGTGGCGGCTTAGCAATTCAGTTGATTGTATTTTTGGTAGTTTCATTCGCATTGTTGTTCTTTACAAGACCTTTTGTGATGAAGTTTATCAATAAGTCACATGTTAAGACCAATTACGAAGGCGTGATTGGAAAGATAGTCAGAATCACCGAGGATGTCAGTAATTATGACGGAACCGGAACTGCCGTTGTAAATGGTCAGGAGTGGACGGCAAGAGCCAGTGATGACGAAAAGAAAATTACAGCAGGAAAGCTGGCAAAGGTAATCAACATATCAGGGGTTAAATTGATTGTTGAGGAATATGAGGAGGAGACAAACTAATGGAGATTATTTTACTTATTTTTTTCTTATTAATTATTTTAATCGTAACAAATATACGAATTGTACCACAGGCATCTGCTTATGTAATTGAGCGATTAGGTGCATATCAGACAACATGGAGTGTAGGTTTTAAGGTAAAATGGCCTTTTATTGACCGTGTTGCAAAGAGAGTTAACCTTAAGGAGCAGGTAGTGGATTTCCCTCCACAGCCGGTTATCACAAAGGATAACGTAACGATGCAGATTGATACAGTCGTATTTTTCCAGATTACAGACCCGAAGCTTTATGCTTACGGTGTAGATAATCCGATTATGGCAATTGAGAAGTTGACAGCTACCACATTAAGAAATATCATCGGTGAGATGGAGCTTGACCAGACTCTGACATCAAGAGAAATCATTAATACCAGCATGAGAAGTGCCTTAGACGTGGCAACAGACCCATGGGGAATTAAGGTAAACCGTGTGGAGCTTAAGAATATCATTCCGCCTGATGCCATCCGTAATGCGATGGAGAAGCAGATGAAGGCTGAGCGTGAAAGACGTGAGGCTGTTACAATCGCAGAAGGTGAGAAGAAGTCAAGCATTCTTGTAGCAGAAGGTAAGAAAGCATCTGCTATTCTTGAGGCTGAGGCTGAGAAGCAGGCTGCTATCCTTAGAGCTGAAGCTGAGAAGGAGAAGCGTATCAAGGAAGCAGAAGGTCAGGCTGAGGCGATTCGTATCGTGCAGCAGGCGAATGCGGAAGGTATCCGTTGCCTTAAGGATGCAGGAGCAGACGAGGCAGTTCTTACAATCAAGAGCCTGGAGGCATTTGAGAAGGCTGCTAACGGTCAGGCAACTAAGATTATTATTCCTTCAGAGATTCAGGGCATTGCAGGTCTTGCCAAGTCAATGACAGAAGTGATAAAGTAAAGTAACAGTTCAGCCATGCATATGACAAGCGTGAAAAAAGTGCTTGCACATTTTTAAGCGAAGACATATGCATGAGATGAGCGCCGAAAATGAGCAAAAGAAGCTACGAAGTAGCGAGAAAGCATCGAAGATGCGACTTTTGCGAATAAAAGGCGCTGCTGAACGATATTTTAATGACTACATTGGAGGGAATGACTGGAATGACTAAGATAATGATTTTGGAAGATGGCGAGGAGAATTTAGAGGTGCTTACAGCCATGGTAGAAAGCGTATCGAAGGAGATTGAGGTCGTTCCCGCAAGAAGTCTGGAAGGGGCTTTAGACGTGTTGCAGAATACGTCTGAGCCCTTCCGGGCTTTTTTATTGGATATTAATCTTGATGCAAATGACGAGAATGATATTTCAGGAATTGAGTTTGCAAGAAAGGTCCGCGCCATGCGTCAGTACGAGTTTACACCGATTGTTATGGTGACGTCTCTTGCACATTTGGAGTTGCAGGCTTACAGAGAGCTGCATTGTTATCAGTATATTGTGAAGCCCTTTGAGAAGGAAGCCGTGCAGGAGCTGATTCGTAAGGTGCTTTCACATACGAGAGTAGTGGAGGAGCCACATATTGTTGTGAAGAGTGAAGGGGTAAATTACAAGGTCTTTTGTAAAAATATAGAGTATATTAAGGCAATTCCAAGAGGGGTGAGCATCGTCATGAAAAAAGAGGAACTGACAGTGCTGTATACATCCATTAAGCAGCTTTTGGAGAAATTGCCCCATGATATGTTTCTGCAGTGCCATCGAATGTATGTGGTAAATATGCAGGAGATTGATTATGTAGATACGGTAAATGGCTTAATTCTTATGAAGAACGGTCATACTGTTGAGGTTGGAGTTACTTATAAAAATGATGTGAGGAAGCGAATCAATGAGTGATTTGGGAAGAAAATTTTTATATCGAATATTTTGTGTAATGGCGCTGATTGTAGCCATTTATCTGATGATAGATTTTTATTTGAGCCGCACATTGGATGTTAAGGTGATAGTGATGTTTGGAATCCTGATTGCGGTTATCGTATTTGGATTGCTGGACTGGTCGCAGAATTATGCACTGATGCGTAAGCAGGAGCAGGAACTTAAGATTTATCAGCATTACATCCAACCGTTGGAGGAGCTGACGAAGGATATCAGAGCCAAGCAGCACGAGTTTGACAATCATATGAATGCGATATTAAATATGCATGTTCTGATAGATAATTATGATGAACTGGTGGCGGCACAGTCGAAGTATTGCAGGGAGCTGTATGAGGGTAAGAATCGTAACCGTGCCAATACGATGCTTCTTAGAATCTCGGATAAGATACTGGCAGGTTTCCTGTACAGTAAGATACTGCGTGCACCGGAGTATTTGGAGATTGAGATACAGGTTATGAGCAGGCATATTATTACCTCGGTATCGGAGTATAGTTTGGTAGAAATCATCGGAACGCTGGTGGATAATGCCATCGAAGCCTGCAATGAGAAGCATAATAAAATCAGGATATATTTAGATTCCAAGGATGATAAATTATTATTTAGAATAACCAATGAGGTAGAAGGGCTGACCATGACGGAGGTGTCCAAGTTCTTCCAAAAGGGATATTCTACCAAGGAGAAGAAGGAAGGACATGGCTTGGGGCTATATCAGGCGAATATGCTGGCTAAGCGTCATGGAGGAGAGATTACAGTTGAATTATCAGATGAAGAGGGAATACAGGAGATAAGTTTCGAGGTGGAAATTTAGAAAATATTACCAAAAGCTATAAATTGAGTGACAATTTAGCTTGCTTAACATAATATTTAATGCTACAATAGATTCAGCACATTGAAGAATCTGTGCTACAGATGTAACAAGTGAAAGCAATGATATATTTGCGTATGTGTGGGGATTTTGCAGTTATGAAGAAAAGAGTTTTATTAAGATGGTTGGCAGTTATAGGGATGGCGGTTCTTGTAGGGAACTCTCCTGCGGCAGCAGATGTTGTGTTGGCAGCAGAAGAGGCAGTTCCGACAGAGATATTCGGTAACCTTGAGGAGATAGAGATTTCTGAGGAAGAGATTGATGCGTATTATGCAGATTCTGTATTCTTAGGCGATTCTATTATGCTTGGTTTTCGTAATTATACGAGAAAGCAGCCGGAGGAGTCCTTCTTGAAGCGGATTCAATTTCTGGCGGCAGGCAGTTATTCGGCATCGAATTCGCTGTGGGACATCACTGCTGAGAGTGTGCATCCTTTGTATCAGGGAAAGAAGCTTCAGGCATGGGATTCTATTGAGAAGATTGCGCCGGATAAGGTGTTTATCTGTTTGGGGTTAAATGATTTGAATATTTCGGGATTGCAGGGGTCTCTTGATAATTATACAGAGCTTATCAGAAGGATTCAGGAGAAGAGTCCCGAGGTTGAGGTACATATCATTAGCATGACCTATACATTAGCAGGAGCAAGCAGCGGTAAGCTGAACAATGACACCATTAGAGAATATAATTTGATGCTCTTGGATGCGGCAATAAAAAATGGCTGGGGCTATATTGATGTTGCAAATGCGCTGGCAGATGATAATGGTGATTTGGCAGCGGAATATTGTAGCGATGGATTTGTACATCAGACGGCAGCAGCTTATGATGTGTGGACTGCAGTGCTGCGTGAGTATGCCAGAGCAGACTTGAGAGTAGAGACGGCATTTGATGAGGCATTGGCGAAGCTGGAAATTACAGAGGAACCTGTGGCAGCCTCAGGAAAGAAACAAACGGATAAGACTTCGGTTGTGAATCAGGATGTTCCGTTTCGAAGTACAGTGCGAGATATTATTTTAAATGGTTCTATTTAATATGTAATCATAATCGGATAAGGGGAGAAAGACATTGAAGAAAAGACAGATAAGACAACTAATGCTGGTTATGGCAGGGGTGATGCTGTTAGGAGGCTGTTCGAGTCAGGCAACAGCAGATTCGGATAAGACCGCAGACAGTGTAGTGGTTTTGGAAGAGGAGACTACTCCTGCAAAGACAGATTCTGTAAAGGCGGAGCCTATTTATGAAGAAGTAACGTCTATTGCAGACATTTATGCAGAGATTCAGGGAAGCGTGGAATTATATTCACCGATGGAATTTGATGATGAATTTCTGATGAATTATTACGGCATAGATGCCGGACTTTTAGAGGAATATGTGTTTAGTATGTCGGAGGATGCAGCTTCGGCAGAAACAATAGTGGTAATGAAGGTAAAGTCAGTAGAGGATGTGGATAATTTAACCTCTCTCATGCAGGTAGTGGTGGATGAGAAGAGAAATGAGATGGAGAATTATCTTCCTGAACAGTTTGCCATCGTAGATAAGGCTGAGGTTGAAGTGAAGGGTAATTATATCTGGCTTGTTATTTCAGAGAATGAAGATACGATTAAGAAAATAATAGAAGACGGACTAAAGTAATTGGAGGAACATCATGGTATTTAGCAGCATCCCGTTTTTATTTTTCTTTTTACCATTATGTATGATATTGTATTATGCGGTCCCATTTTCATTGAAAAATGGGATTTTGCTTTTTTTTAGCCTGATTTTTTATGCGTGGGGCGAGCCGGTATATATTCTGCTGATGATATTTGCGACTCTGGTGGATTACGGAAATGGTTTACTGATGGAGCGGTTTGGGAATACGAAGGCAAAGAGAAGGATATTCCTGGGCTGTTCTATCGTAGTAAATCTGTCCGTGCTTGGCTTTTTTAAATATGCGGATTTTGCCATTCATACAATAAATGGGATATTTGGAACAGCGATAGAACCACTGAAACTTGGACTTCCTGTTGGAATCAGTTTTTTTACCTTCCAGACGATGAGTTATATTATTGACTTGTATCGTGGCGAAGTAAAGACAGAGCATAATTACTTTACGTATCTTACTTATGTGTCTATGTTTCCGCAGCTTGTGGCAGGACCGATTGTACGATTTGCAGATATTCAGGAGAGGCTTCATCAAAGAAGACATACTCTTGAGACCTTTGAAACAGGTCTGCTTCGTTTTATGCAGGGATTGTTTAAGAAAGTATTGTTGGCAAATCAGTTGGGGGCACTTTGGAAGGATATCCAGGTTGTTGAGGTATCGCAGCTTTCGGTGGGGGCAGCGTGGATAGGCGCTGCGGCATATACCTTACAGCTGTATCTGGACTTTAGTGCTTACAGTGACATGGCGATTGGTATGGGGCAGACGCTGGGATTTCGGTTTAATGAGAACTTTCACTATCCGTTGTCTTCCGTGTCGGTTACAGACTTTTGGAGAAGATGGCATATATCCCTTTCGACGTGGTTTAGAGACTATATTTATATTCCGCTTGGCGGTAATCGTGTCAGTGTAGCAAAGCACTTAAGAAATATGTTTGTGGTATGGTTCCTTACAGGATTGTGGCATGGCGCTTCATGGAATTTTGTGTTGTGGGGCTTGTATTACGGAGTGCTTCTTGCATTGGAGAAATATGTTTGGGGCAAGGGTCTGGCAAAGATACCAAAGGTTTTTCAACATTTGTATGCGATTTTAATCGTGGTATTTGGGTTTGTGATTTTCTATTTTGATAATACGACGAACCTTTTTACTTATCTAAGTGCCATGTTTGGGGGCGCAGGGAATCCTTTGCTGGATGTTGACTGCTTGTGGTATCTTGGAAACTATGGTGTTATCTTGTTGATTGCATGTGTACTTTCATTTCCGGTGTATCCTTGGCTGGCAAAGAAGGTATCACAGGCAGGAGAAAGGGTGGCAAATGTCACATCGCTTGTTGGTATGCTTTGCTATGGTGTATTGTTTGTAATTGTGACAGCATGTCTTGTAAGCGATACCTATAATCCGTTTTTATATTTTAGATTCTAAGTAAGTGTTATGAACAACAGACAAGGGGATTTTGAATGATACAGAATAAAAAGCTAAGAAGCATCACGGCTTTCGGAATGTCGGGAGCAGTCGTTATACTTGCACTAATATTCTTAGTCCTGCCAAAGCAGGAATATTCAGAAAAGGAAAACCGTTATTTAGAAAAGTTTCCTGTGTGGAAATGGGAAACTGTCAAAGATGGCGAGTTTATGTCGGATATCAGTGATTATCTTTCTGACCATTTTCCTTTTCGTGATTTCTTTGTAGGGCTTAAGACTAACGTGGAAATGACACTGGGGAAGCAGGAACTAAATGATGTTTATATTGCTAAGGATGGATATCTGATAGAGGAATATCAAAAGCCTGCCAATACCAAGCGTATTGCGGCGACTATGAAGAGCTTCTATGAGAAAATAAAAGAGAATGATGTGGAAACGCATCTGATGCTGGTGCCAACGGCAAGCTTCATACATGCAGATAAGCTCCCGGAGTATGCGCCTTTGACCAGTCAGATGGAGACTGCAAACAGGATATATGAGGAAAGCGGGATTTCTGCCATTGATTGCAGCGAGAGGCTTTTACAGCAGGCAGATACGGATAATCTGTATTACAAAACGGACCACCATTGGACAACCTATGGTGCGTACCAGGGATATTTGGAGTTTTGCAGAGTAAAGAATCTGACACCGGTTGCATTGGAGGACATGACAGCAAATCGGGTCACAGAGGAATTTTATGGCACGATTTATTCAAAGGTGAATGATTACAGCCGTGCAGGTGATGAGATTACCATTTATATCAATCCGGCAGATGCGTTGACGGTGCATTATATGGATACGGACGAAATTACAGATTCTCTTTATAATATGGAATATTTGGAGAAGAAGGATAAGTATTCCCTGTTTTTGAATAATCTTCATACCTTGATAGAGATTACGAATGAGAATGCAGAAAGCGAGGATGTGCTGGTGCTGATTAAGGACAGCTATGCCAATTCGATGGTGCCGTTTCTGACTACGCACTATCGTAAAATTTATGTGTTTGATACCAGATATTATAAGCAGAAACCGTCGGAGTTTATTGCAGAACACAAAGAGGTAACGGATGTACTGCTGCTTTATAATATGAATACGCTGGATACGGATACGGGTATTCGTGGAATTTATTAACAGAATGGTTTACAAATATTGTTTGAATTATGTATACTAATAGATAAGAAAATAAATTTGCAGGGGGAGAACAAAAGATGGAAGCATTAAAATGTATTGAAACAAGAAGAAGTATCAGAAAGTTTAAGGATACAAAGATTTCTCATGAGACAATGGAAGAAATCGTGAAGGCGGCTTCCTATGCGCCATCATGGAAGAATACGCAGATTACCCGCTATGTGGTAGTAGAGAGTGATGAATTAAAGTCTAAGATTGCTAATGAAGGCGTACTTGGCTTTACCTATAATACAGGCACTATCGAGAGAGCAGCGGCTCTTGTTGTGGTAACTATGATTGGCGGCAGATGCGGCTATGAAAGAGATGGCTCATATACCACAAGCAAAGAGGACCGCTGGGAGATGTACGATGCAGGAGTAGCATCACAGACCTTCTGTCTTGCTGCGCATGATAAGGGAGTAGGCTCTGTTATTATGGGAATCTTTGATGAGGAAAAGATTGCTGAGCTTATCGGACTTGAAGAGGGACGTAAGGTTGCAGCATTGATTGCGGTTGGATATCCTGATGAGGCACCGGAGCTTCCTAAGAGAAAGGAAGTAGGGGAACTGGTTCGCTTCCTGTAGATTGACTTATCAAGGAAATGAGAATATAATTTTAACTATTCAGAGAAAAGGGTTATTTATAAAAAACATACATTGTGCTTGCACAAATGGATGATTTTTATAAATAATCTTTGGCGAGAAGCCAAAATGAGCAAAATGAAAGCTTCGAAGAAGCGGTTTTGCGAATTTTTCTCTGAATAGTAAGTTGAGCGGAAAGGCAAAGGTTTTAAAGAAATGAAAAGACTTGAAGATTATGTTAGAACAATTCCAAATTTTCCTGAGGAGGGCATCATGTTTCGCGATGTAACCAGTGTGTTACAGGATGCGGATGGTTTACAGCTTGCAGTAGATACTATGCAGGATATGGTAAAGGATTTGGAGTATGATGTGGTAGTTGGAGCAGAATCAAGAGGCTTTATTTTCGGAACACCGATTGCCTATAACAATCATAAGCCATTTGTACTTATTCGTAAGAAAGGTAAGCTTCCTTGTGAGACAGTAGAGAGGGAATATGACTTAGAATACGGTACAGCTACAATTGAGATGCATAAGGATTCTATCAAGCCGGGTCAGAAGGTCTTGGTAGTAGATGATTTGATTGCAACTGGTGGAACAACAGAGGCTATGATTAAGTTGATTGAGTCCCTTGGAGGAGAGGTTGTAGGCGTAGTAGTACTTATGGAGCTTGCAGGCTTGAAGGGAAGAGAGAAGATTAATGGTTACCGTTTAGATGCGGCAATCGTATATGAAGGTAAGTAAATAATCAATTCCAATGGTTGGTGATACAAAGTGGCAGATGCGAAGAATAAGAAAATGGATGTCAGTGCATATGAGGCATCTTTGATAATCAAAGGAAGCAAGGATGCTTCAGCTAAAAAGGATGACAGAAAGATTGAATATGTCAAAGAGTTTCAAAGTCCTGAAGATTTATATCAGGACTTGATTCGTCGTGTACAAAAATACCATCCATCGGATGATATTACGATGATTCAGAAAGCATATGAGATTGCAAGAGAGGCTCACGAAGGACAGGTTAGAAAGTCGGGAGAGCCATATATTATTCATCCACTTTGCGTGGCGATTATACTTGCCGATTTAGAGCTTGATAAGGAAACAATCGTAGCGGGACTTTTGCATGATGTTGTGGAAGATACTGTTATGACTGAGGCAGAGATTACAGAGCAGTTCGGTGCGGATGTTGCTCTTTTGGTAGATGGTGTAACAAAGCTCGAACAGCTCAAATATACAGGTGATGCTACACCTGATAGAATAGCAAGCAGAGAGGATATGCAGGCGGAGAACCTGCGTAAGATGTTCCTTGCCATGGCAAAGGATATTCGAGTTATTATCATTAAGCTTGCGGATAGATTGCACAATATGCGTACCTTGAAGCATATGCCGCCTGAGAAGCAGCAGCGTATCGCAAGGGAAACCTTGGACATTTATTCGCCATTGGCTGAGAGGCTTGGTATTTCTAAGCTTAAGATTGAGCTGGACGACTTATCTTTGAAGTATCTGGAGCATGATGCGTACTATGATTTGGTAGAGAAGATTTCTTTACGTAAGAGTGCCAGAGAGAAGTTTGTGCAGGATATTGTGGATGAGGTAAGTGAACATATTTCTAATGCTGGCATCGAAGCACAGATAGACGGACGAGTAAAGCATTTCTTTAGTATATATAAGAAGATGAAGAATCAGAACAAGACCATAGACCAGATTTATGACTTGTTTGCGGTTCGTATTATTGTTGATTCCGTGAAGGACTGTTATGCGGCACTTGGTGTGATTCATGAGATGTATAAGCCGATGCCGGGACGTTTTAAGGATTATATTGCGATGCCTAAGACGAATATGTATCAGTCCCTTCATACCACGTTGATTGGTTCATCGGGCACACCGTTTGAGATTCAGATTAGAACCTTTGAGATGCATAAGGTAGCAGAGTATGGTATTGCTGCCCATTGGAAATATAAGGAGAATAGTGACGGTAAGGTATCTGCCGGAGGAGAAGAAGAGAAGCTTGCGTGGCTGAGTCAAATCTTAGAGTGGCAGAAGGATATGGACAACAGAGAGTTCCTTAAGCTTTTGAAGAGTGATTTGGACTTGTTTTCTGACCATGTATATTGCTTTACGCCGTCGGGAGATGTTAAGAATCTGCCGGCAGGCTCTACACCGATTGATTTTGCATACAGCATTCATAGTGCGGTAGGTAATAAGATGATTGGTGCCAGAGTGAATGGCAAGCTGGTTACGATTGATTATCAGATTAATAACGGCGACTGTATTGAGATTCTGACTTCGCAGAACTCCAAAGGACCAAGCCGTGACTGGTTAAATATTGTAAAGTCTTCACAGGCAAAGAATAAGATTAACCAGTGGTTTAAGAGTGAATATAAGGAAGATAATGTAGTAAAGGGTAGAGAATTACTACATGCATATTGTAAGACAAAGAGTATTAATACAACTGATATTTTTAGGCCGGAGTATGAGAGCGCGATTCAGCGTAAGTATGGCTTTAGAGATTGGGATGCGGTATTGGCAGCAATCGGTCACGGCGCATTAAAGGAAGGTGCGGTGATTAACCGTATGCTTGAACTTTATGCGAGAGACCATAAGAAGCCTGTATCGGATGAGGAGCTTTTGGCATCTATTCAGGAGAATTCCTTGAATAAGCCTGTCAAGGCAAAGGCTAAGACAGGTATTACTGTTAAGGGTATTCATGATGTGGCAGTGAGATTTTCAAGATGCTGCGCACCGGTACCGGGGGATGAGATTGTAGGTTTTGTAACCCGTGGACGTGGTGTGTCGATTCATAGAACTGACTGCATCAATATCCTTAATCTTTCGGATATTGAAAGGGATAGATTGATTGATGCAGAGTGGCAGCATGAAGCATTGGAGGCTACTTCTGAGAAGTTCCTTGCGGAAATCGTTATTTATGCGACGAACAGAAGCGGCTTGCTTGCAGATGTGTCTAAGGCATTGACGGAGAAGAATGTAGATATTCAGTCCGTGCATACACGTACCAGTAAGCAGGGGATGGCGACGATGGTTATGACCTTTGAAATCAGAGGCCGTGAGGAGTTGAATTCTATCATTGCCAAGATTAGAGGAATTGATAGTGTAGTCGATATTGAAAGGACAACAGGTTAATGGGTGATATTAAGATAAAGATACGTCGTATGACAATCTGTGTAACGAATTGTTATTATGTGTTTCGTGAAGGTTCTGACGAGATAGTCATAGTAGACCCGGGCGAGAAGGGCGAAGTGATTTATGAGGATGTAAAGAGTCTGGGAATTTCCAAAGTAGCCGGCATTCTTTTGACACATGGTCACGGAGACCATATAGGTGGTGCAAAGAAGCTTCAGGAGCTGACAGGTGCTAAGATTTATGCATTTGAAGATGAGGCGGAGATATTGCGTGATGGCGTTAAGAATCTTTCTGGTTGGTTTGGAGAGCCGTACGGCATGGATGCAGATGTTTATTTGCGTGATAATGAAGAGTTCGATATGGCAGGCTTTCATTTTAAGGTGATTCATACTCCGGGACATACGCAGGGAAGCTGCTGCTATTATGCAGAGGAAGATGGTTACTTATTCTGTGGTGATACTATTATGAATCTTTCTGTGGGAAGAACTGACTTTTATTCCGGTTCGGAGGCAACACTTATGAGGTCAATTCATGAGAGAATTTTTACATTACCTGATGAGACAAAGATATGTTCAGGTCATGGTGATAAAACAACAGTAGCATTTGAAAGAGAAAACAATCCGTGTGTATAGCACGGATTGTTGTGTATTTAGCGTGTGTGAGGGAATTGGAAGCGAATATTTGTTTTTCTTGGCGCAATACTGACAAAATCAGTAGTGAAAAGCACGACAGATACGAAGTGGCTGTTTTTTGGAAGATGTTGTAAAACGGAAAAAGCAGAGGTTAGCTTGGAATTTTCCGCTTTCGTGAGAGATTGGCGAGTTGAAAGACGGAAAAAGTAGAGGGTAAGCCGGGAATTTTCCGTTTTTGTGAGAGATTGAAGAGGTGAAAGACGGAAAAAGTAGAGGGTAAGCCGGGAATTTTCCGTTTTTGTGAGAGAATGAAGAGGTGAAGGACGGAAAAAGTAGAGGGTAAGCCGGGAATTTTCCGTTTTTGTGAGAGAATGAAGAGGTGAAGGACGGAAAAAACAGAAGGTAAGCCGGAAATTTTCCGTTTTCGTGAAAGATTGGCGGGTTGAAAGACGGAAAAATGAGGCATATGCTCGAAAATATCCGTATTTTAGAATTGAATAAGTAGGAAAGCGAGATGCTTCTTGAACGATGGTTCAAGAAGAGGATAATACTATAATAAATTGAATTGTGTGGGAGGTAGTAAAAATGGAAAAGTGGAGATTGGTACTTGGGGGAGGAATTATTTTAGGAGTTGTCTTGAATGTGATGGATTATTTTATAACCGAGATTCCTTATGTGATATTTATACCGCTTCAAATAGTAGCGATTGTACTGCTATTCGGTGGGTTCATATGGAGAAAACGTGAGATGGCGCAAAAGAAAGGGTAGTAAGCTTCCTTTTTCTGTAATGTATCCTAAAGCGGAAAAGATTAGTCGTCTGATGGAGGCAATATCGAATTGTGAACATTTTGTAATGGCTGGTTCTATGGATTCATTTCATGAACACTTTGACCAATTCTTTGAGCTAGTTGTGCACCTTCATGCGATTTTGGATTTGGAGGATGTACGTTACAACAACATGAAATGTGGATGAAATCTCTTAAATGCAGAGTGATACAATTGGGTGGTGCAGATATATTGGAAAAGAATTTAAAGAATATTATTGAAAACTATAAAGGTCGATAAATTCGGGTTTGCATGAGCCATGCACATCTATGTCGAATGGTCTGTGGGAGCTTGCTCACAAGCAGACATATTCGTGCATAGATGTATACGGCGACGCCGTTCGATGAACAAGCGCCGTAGGCGCTGTGAATCGA
>JAZNMO010000100.1:0-14173 GCA_045579665.1 Lachnospiraceae bacterium | reverse complement strand
CACCAAATCTTGCATTATACTCTAATACTCTTGGTCCGTTAGGAGTAAGCATCAATCCAAAGAAGATAATTCCCTTGAACTCTCTACCCTCTGCTGCCATAGCATCAACGGTTGCCTGATAAATATACTTCTTACAGAACTCATCTACCTCTTCTGTATAGAATGGACTTGGAGAGAAAGTTCCCATACCACCAGTATTAAGTCCCTGGTCTCCATCCATTGCTCTCTTATGATCCTGTGCAGATGTCATAGTCTTAATTGTCTTACCATCTACATAAGATAATACAGATACTTCTCTACCCGTCATGAACTCCTCGATTACCATACGGTTACCTGCAGTTCCAAACGCCTTATCCATCATAATGGACTTAACGCCTTCCTTAGCTTCCTCTAAAGTATTGCAGATTAAAACACCCTTACCAAGTGCTAATCCATCAGCCTTCAATACGATTGGGAATGTTGCTGTCTCCAAATAAGCAATCGCTTCATCAGGATTGTCAAAATTCTCATATGCTGCTGTAGGGATATTGTACTTCTTCATCAAATCCTTAGAAAATGCCTTAGATCCCTCTAAGATAGCTGCATTCTTTCTTGGTCCGAATGCTCTTAAGCCTTCCTTTTCTAATTCATCAATCAAACCACCAACTAACGGATCATCCATTCCTACGATGGTTAAATCAATTGCATTCTCCTTAGCAAATGCAACTATTTTATCGAACTCCATTGCACCAATCGGAACGCACTCTGCAAGCTGTCCGATACCGGCGTTACCCGGTGCACAATAAATCTTGTCTACTCTTGGGCTCTTAGCCACGCTTGTTGCAATTGCGTGCTCTCTTCCGCCACTACCTACTATTAAAACCTTCATGTAATCTACTCCTATAATGTTCCATTTGCAATCATATTAATTGCCTGTGGTAAAATCTTCCACTCTGCCTGCTCCATAACTCTCTGCTGTAACGTCTTGGCATCATCACCAGGTAATACCTCTACCGCTTTCTGTAAAATAATCGGACCTGTATCAGTTCCCTCATCCACAAAATGTACAGTAGCACCTGTCACCTTAACGCCTCTCTCTAAAGCAGCCTCATGCACTCTCAAACCATAGTAGCCTGTTCCGCAGAAGGATGGAATAAGAGACGGATGGATGTTAATAATCTTACCCTTGTACTCCTGAATCATCTTCTCAGGCAATACTACCAAGAAGCCTGCAAGAACTACCAAATCAGCCTCCGACTCCTTAACTGCTGCAAGCAATGCCTCATTAAATAACTCTCTTGTCTCATAATCCTTAGGAGATACTGCTACTGCATCCACTCCCTTACTCTTTGCTCTCTCAAGAGCAAATGCGTTCTTATTATTACTGATTACTCTGACAATCTTTGTATTTGTAATGGTTCCTGCATCAATGGCATCCATAATCGCCTGAAGATTCGTACCGCCACCTGACACACATACACATATCTTTAGCATAAAGTTACTCCCTTATCGCCTGCCTTAATCTCACCGATTACATATGGTGTATCTCCGGCAGCCTTAATAGCTTCCATTGTCTTATCTACATCAGCAGGGTCTACTGCAACAATCATACCGATACCCATGTTGAAAGTATTGTACATCATATCCTCTGCAATATTACCCTTCTTCTGCATTAACTTGAAGATAGCAGGTACTTCGTAGCTGTCCTTCTTCACGATAGCATGCATTCCTTCAGGAAGCATTCTCGGAACGTTCTCCTGGAAACCGCCGCCTGTGATATGGCTGCATGCTCTTACACGAACGCCTGCTTCCTTAATGCTCTTAAGAGCCTTAACGTAAATTCTTGTAGGAGCAAGTAATGTCTCTCCTAAAGTCTTACCTAACTCATCATAATATGTATTCAAGCTCTCTGTTGTCATCTCGAATACCTTTCTTACAAGAGAGAAACCGTTACTGTGAACACCGCTTGATGCCATACCGATTAAAACATCTCCTGCCTTTAAATCCTTACCTGTGATTAAATCCTTCTCATCTGCAACACCTACAGCGAAGCCTGCTAAATCGTAATCATCCTCAGGCATTAATCCCGGATGCTCTGCTGTCTCACCACCAACTAATGCAGCACCGGACTGCTTACAGCCCTCAGCTACACCTGCAACGATAGTTGCAATCTTCTCTGGATAGTTCTTACCACATGCAATGTAATCCAAGAAGAACAATGGCTCTCCACCTGCACATGCAACATCATTTACACACATAGCTACACAGTCAATACCGATTGTGTCATGCTTATCCATAAGGAAAGCAAGCTTAACCTTTGTACCACATCCGTCAGTACCTGATAAAAGAATAGGATTCTCCATCTCCTTAATCTTTGCAAGAGAGAATGCTCCTGAGAATCCACCGATACCACCAAGTACCTCTGGTCTCATAGTCTCCTTAACATGCTTCTTCATAAGCTCTACTGACTTATATCCAGCCTCAATATCCACACCTGCGTTCTTATAATCCATAATTATCCTCCATTCATCATATCGGTTTTCCCAATATGTGTTTATTTCTCCATGTACTTCTTATATCCTACTTCCTGTAATCTTGCATCCTTAGCAACTACCTGATCCTTCAAAGATGCTGAATATGCCTTAAGCTTATCCAATAAAGCTGCATCTGATGTTGCAAGAATCTTTGCCGCAAGGATACCTGCATTTGCTCCACCGTTAATCGCAACCGTTGCAACAGGAATACCTGAAGGCATCTGTACGATAGAATAAAGAGAATCTCTACCACCAAGTGATGTTGTATGCATCGGAATTCCGATAACCGGCATCGGGAAAATAGCTGCACACATACCTGGTAAATGCGCTGCCATACCTGCACCTGCAATAATTACCTTAAATCCTTTGCTCTCTGCACTCTTTGCATACTCAAAGAATACATCCGGCTCTCTATGAGCTGAAATGATTGTCATCTCATAAGAAACTCCTAACTCATCTAAAATCTCGGCTGCCTTAGCCATAACAGGCATATCTGAATCTGAACCCATTACAATACCAACTTGTGCCATAAATTTCCTCCTAAAATTCAAATAATCACAGTAAATATTTAACCACTTATCCATCAAAGCAGCTCTAAACATTTACCAAAATCCCCTTCTCATGCCTCTTTTGGACACAATACAAGGAATTTTATCTTAACATATCTATAGTGTACAAATTTCATTCGATTACGTCAACTCAAAACTTTCGTTTTTCGACCTAAATTTACACTTTATTTGCCTACAGAGACATCAAAAGGTGCATTCAATTCCTCACAGCCCTCTAATACAAATCTGCCCTCAATAATAATCGGGTAAGAATTACCGCTATTATCATAGGCAATAATAGAACCAAGCTCATCATAAGGAATCGTAATATCCGTATGGCATCCAAAATATGCCTTTGCAGGGTCTGTCTTTCTAAGAAGCGACACTGAATTATCCTTTGCCACGATTTCCTTGCCATTTTCATTATACATCTTTACTTCTTCACTTCTCGAATAGCAGGTATCACCCACCGCAAAGTGTGGTCCTGTCTTCTCAGCAATCAAAATCGGCAGACGGCTTCCGATATCATACTTCTTAGCCGCCATATACGCTGTGGTATTCGTACCGATAGCAAACTCTCCAATAGGAAGGGAATCATAGTTAAAGAGAACATTTGACTTGAGATATTCCTTATTCTCCTCTTCTTTCTCAAAGTTTGTACAGGTGTACTCTGTAATCTTACCATCCATAAAATCCATTTCCAGATTCAGGTACTCTAACTCATTTAAGAATACACGGCTTACATGAAGCTTCCCCTTAGTTCCCTCTAATACCGGCGAAGTAAACACCTCACCCACAGGAATATTCACATCTGCCACACAGTTCTCGAAAATAGTCTCCTCCTTGGGATTCTGTAATGGATAAAGCTGAATACGAAGGTCTGTTTTATTACCATTCATACCCTTGATTTCCACACAATTTGCCTTATCCAGCGTATCAATAATGATTGCCTGCATTCTCTCATAGGTCTTATAATCCAATGTGTTAATTTTCACTGTCTCATCAAAGATTTCCTCAAACTTATCTCCAATCTCAGGTACCGGGAATGCAATAATCGTAAAACTTCTTTCTTCGCCATTGATATACTCATATACAATACCTGTAGAAGCTCCTGTATACTCAGAGGATAGCTTCTTCTGCTCATCACTGAGTGCACAAGCCTCCGGCTTTGACACCGGTGCAAACGGAATCTCTCCAAACACCTCTAATACCGCCGGTCCTGCATGCTTTGCCGCAGCCTCTTTATTCTCCTCATAAGCCTGACGAAGCACCTCAAGTCTTCTCTGCACCAGCTTCTTATCCAAGAACAATGCGATATCATCCTTGTGGTCATACTCAAACTGCTTATTGGCAATGGCACCATAGTAACCAATCTTGAAGTTGCCCTTCTTATGGAAAATACTTGCCGCAGCTCTATAAATGGTAGGCTTTAAGCCCATCTTCTCAAAATTAGCAATGGCAAACTTCATCATCCTCTCAAAGCCTGCAACATAGCGCACATCTACAGTCTCCTTCAAGTGAAGAGGCTTCTTATCCTTCACAAAGCCGATACGATACCCCTCAGTATAGTTATCTGCCATCATCTGTACTCTTTCCTCCGGCAGAGAATTCAGATACGCTGCCATCTTCTCGATGTCCTCTGAAATATACTCACCATACTGATACAAATAGCGTAAATCTGTTAAATCATTGTCCATAATGACTCTGACTGCAAAATCCTCTATAGCATCCACCTGTGTCTTTACTCTCCAAGCCGCTGCCGGTTCTGAATAATCACTTACAAACCAATACAGACTCTCCTGAAGCTCCTTACTATCAGGTGCTTCCTGTCCCTCTGCATAAGCATAAGAAAATGCTCCATACACTTCCAATAAAAGCTCCATACGAATCAAAAGTTCTTCTAATAATCCCTCAAATGAAAAAGGAATCATAGCACGAAGCTCTGTCATTAAAAACGCTAACAAACGTCCCATATCCAAGCCAAACTGCGCTACAGCATACGCCGGATTTGCATAGCTTCGCTCATAATTTTCTCCCAAAATATCCTCATAAATCTTATGATTAAATGCTCTTAACTCGTCAAGCTCTGCTGTCTTCATCCAGCCTGACTGCACCTTATCATAAGCCTCTGTCATCATGCACACAAAATCAGCAGCCTGCTTAAAGTAATCACTAAACTTTTCTGCAACCTCCTGCTCACGAACCATGTCATGGATTCTCTCCATGGCCAGTTCAAATCTTTCTTCTAATAAACTCATCTATTCTGTCCTTACCTTTCCAAAGCACTGTCTCCTAAATACTAAGTCCCATATACAAAATAAAACCACCAAGCACCAGTGCCACTATATTCAATGTAATTCCCGATACCGGAAACAATTTAAAAATATCCTTTTCCATGCATGCCATAATGCCACATACCATACCTGCAATCGCCATACACATACTAAGTATAACCGCAACGGCGTATTGTAACGGTGCTGCTCCCTGATTCTGAAATGTCAGGTAAATCGCAAGAATCAAAGACCCTAATGCTATCACGCCCAATATAAATGCTGCAATTCCCTTAATCGGATTCTTCCTGTTAGTAAATTTATACCCTGCTCTACGACTCATCCTTAACCTCACATAAAGGATGGACACTTCCAAGGAAATGCCCATCCTCTACTCTTAAAATAAAATCTTTGACCTGTTTGCCAATAATCTTGCGCCATTAATAACCATTAATACACCGGCTGCAACACCTACTACAATTGACACAATACCTACTACAATTGAAAGTGCGCCGCTTCGTCCCATTGACTTATATAATCTCTCTTCCATGTAGTCACCTCATATATTTCTTAATTATTTTGCACCATACTGTGCGTAATAAGCATCTATCGCTTCCTTCATCTTATCGTCAATTACAATCTTACCCTGACATTCCTTATTATATAAGTGCTCTACAACCTCTTCCATGGTAACGATTGCACGTGCATCAAAGCCGTATGTTTCCTTAATCTCATCTAATGCACTCTTAACTCCGCCAAGTCCTACTTCCATACGATTTAACGAAACCATAAGTCCTACGATTTCAACATCAGCAGCGCCCTTTACCTTTGGAACAGTCTCTTCCATAGACTTACCGGATGTTGTAACGTCCTCAATCATAACAACTCTGTCGCCATCCTTTAATGTACTGCCAAGGAAGCTTCCCTTATCTGCGCCATGGTCCTTCTCTTCCTTACGGTCTGAACAGTAACGAATCTCCTTACCATACAGCTTACTGTATGCAACTGCTGTTACAACGCTAATCGGAATACCCTTGTATGCTGGTCCGAATAATACATCAAAATCATCACCATAATTGTCATGAATTGCCTTGGCATAATACTCGCCAAGTCTCATAAGCTGGCTTCCTGTTACATAAGCACCTGCATTCATAAAGAAAGGTGACTTGCGTCCGCTCTTTAATGTAAATTCTCCAAACTTGAGCACATCGCTCTCAACCATAAACTCAATAAACTCGCTCTTGTAAGCTTCCATTGTTATAATCCTCCTTGTTTTTCCGAAGGAAAAATGCCAACTCTGCTTGCAGAGTTTTTCGCTCTATGCAGGCAGAGGATTTGACCTCCTATATTAACGGCTCTACGCCTTTTAGACATTTGTATACATCTTGTATCCTAACATAAATGGCTGGACTTTTCAACTGTTTCGGCGTGCCATCTCCCTAATGTTCTGCGAACCTATATATCAAAATTAGTACCACTAAAAAGTAACTGGTCAGAAATCTTGATTTCACAAAAAAGTCTGCAGACATAAATTTGCTCAAAAATCAGGAATTCCTAAGGGTACTATGTACACTTAGATTAAAAATTTCAAATAAGGACGTCTCAGTGCTAATGAATCGGTGGATACTATAAAGAATGCTTTGCCTCTTAACGGACTTGCATTCAAAAAGCATTATCGCTAACAACACTCCTGTTGCTTCTCCAATAATGGATATAATCGTAAGTAAACTATCTACATTCCAGTCTTCTGTAAATCGGTACAATAACATATTTACTATGTACAACTAAAACCAATCATATTTCTTATCACTAAATATTTTTCAAATAGTTCCATATTCTTCTTGTAATTACACGGAATTTTTTATTTAAATTCAACTTCAAGTGCATACCTTGAATCAACTGCCTTTACAAGGGGAGCATAGATTTCTTTAACCATTTGAAGTGCAATATCATCGGCTTCTTGAGCATTTTCTACTGTATTTAAACTTTCTCTCATTCGAATTACTAGTTCTTTCTCTATTCGATTATAATCTTTAACAGTAAGTTTTATATCTCCCCATGCCAAAAGTCCCTTCTGCACTTCATCTATTATCACATTATCTGGATTAACCTCCACTGTTTGTAAATATGCATGTGCAATTTTTATCGTAATTGTTCTATTACTACTATCAATTACTATATCATCTTCTGATAATTTATCGAGATCCACAATAAAATATCCTGTTCCCGTATAACTCACAGTCTGCTTTTTCTCACCAATATTTAATCCAAATATTTTGACTAATGAATCTGAGAGCTCCGTTGATACAGTGGCTTCCTGCGTACTAACAATTAACTTCCTTACTTCTTCCTTTTTTCCTATAATTACTTCTGAAAAAGATACTTCTACTCCACTTTCCTCCAGGTATATTGTATTAAGATCAATTTGCTCAATACCATCACTATATGCTTCTACCATCTGATGCTTTCTACAACATTCTCCATATATACAAGCCCCTAGAATCGCAACCGTCAAAATCACACACAATACAAGTAATTTTTTATCATTTTTTATCATTCGTTATCCTCCACAGAAAGCAGGTCACTCCTTTTTGAAAATTCCTTAACCTTGTTTGCAAGCATACTTATCTGCGCATTTGGTGCTGGAATATTCAAAGCAAACAACTCTTTTAGCAACCACCTAAAAAGCATTAATATCAATAATGGTAATACAAATGTAGTTACAATCATTATTGCAATAGAATTTACACATTTCTTCACTACATTCTGGAAATATGTTAGTAAATCCTTTATTCCCTGTATCGCAGTTTCAAATGCATCAGATAACTTATCAAAAATCGACTTATTACTATCTTCCGTCATTGCCTCATTAATTTTATCTGCCCCCGCCTGAGTCTCTGCTATTGTTTCGTCAACATATGTCATATAATCCGCACACACTGTTTCTGTAAAATGTGTACTAATAGGAATAACCAAAACAACAGACACCCCCAATATCATAAATTTTCTTGCAAATTGCTTACATACCTCCTTAGTTGTCCAAACATATGCAATATGTAACACGCAAGCAATAGGTATTATCAACGCCAACGAAATTTTTGTTCCTTCAAGAACAATCAATTTTTCAACAAAAACAACTATTAGCATAAAAATCAAATATATATTTAAGTCTGATATTGTATTTGCTAATGGAGTCGCAAAGTCATCTGGTAACGCTGATATTGCAACAGATGTTGCTATTGTCGTTCCCGAAAATGCTGTTATCGTATTTTGACTTTCCTCAAGACTTTTAACTGTTTCCTGCATAAATTCCATCTCGGGCACTTTATAAAACAATACACAAGTGGACAATACGATTATAAAGATATAAAATAAACTCTTAGTAATTTCCATTAAATGTTTCATCTCAAATTTTCTCCTTTGTAAGTCTGACATTATTATACTCTTATACGCTCGTTCTCGTATTACAGCTTTTTACCTTTTACCTATGCTATAGAGACATTATATATTTTCCATTGTCCGATAATCCGTACTCAATCTTTCATTTTCTACTTCTAGACGCGATTTCACTTACTTTTTCCTCCCTTGAACACACTACTCAAGGATTCATCAAACTATTTCTATGTACTTTCAGCGCACTCCAAGATGTAATGCCCGTGCTATAAACTTTCTTCACACACTTCATCAAATACCCCTTCATCTCATTAAACAGTGCGTATATATCCTCTTCCTTCGGAAATAAATCATTCGCATTTTTTCCATAATGATACATAGGTGTTCTATACAATTTACCAACCAACTTCAAACGGTCATGATATTTGTCATATTCTGATCTGCTATCCATCACGAAAGACGCAATCCATTTCCATTTAGGTTCTATGTTATACTCACAAGGATATGTCTTATCAACTGCATCAAACATATCCATTATCATATATGTCAAATCATCCTCTCTCATTGCCTTTCCCAAAGTTATTAAAACATTTTTGCATCCAATTGCAACCTCATCATCTCTTTCCCCCGAGCATACAATATCAACAATTTCTGTGTCTATATTTCTCTCTTCAAGTAAAAAAGGCATTTCTGTAGAATTAATCAAGGAATAAACTCTTCCGCAAATTGGTACAATTTCATCATATGCAGAATCATAAATGAAACCGCCTCTTATTCTGTTGTGAACACCAACTGCTCCAAAACAATTATTTCTGTTTTTCATTGCATCTTTTTGAACAAATAACGGCACGAGCATATTCTGGATTTCACCACATATATCATCTATATACTGCCATGAATCTAAAGTAGTATCGAACTGATTCATTTGATACTCACCCTTTAATAATACAAAAACCACATCATTATTTTGTTCAATCATGTCGTCAACAAGCATTCTATCAACAAAGTATTCTTCTAAGCCCAAATATCTTTTTACATCTTGCCTACATTCATTTAAGAACCCTTCCGGTATTATCAATACTTTCCCTAATATGACATAATCAGTAATCGACAAATCATTTACAGGAAAAACAAAAATATCTCTATCACCATCAACTCCTTTTTCTTCATTTTTTAGAAGAAAAGAGGTACTCACTGTTGAATTATGGTCTGAAAATGAATCCATCTTTCCCTCTATATATGCATTAATACTATTAAAATCACATATGCCTGTATCAATTATTTTTCTTGCAAAAGTAATAATTTTCCAAAAAATATCCGTTAAAAGTCTAAAAGCACTCTTTCTATCCATAAATTCTAACAAGCTATGTCCTTGATGCAACACAAGGGTCCTAAGAACTTCCGAATAAAAGCAAAAAGTATCTAGATTTGCTTCATATTCATTCTGATTATCACTAATTACTGCCATTATTCTTTTATTCTCTTTTGTAAAGTTAGCAAATTGTTGACAACCTACCATACCTATTCCTTCAAGCGTAGCAAACAATTCAGAAAAAGTACTTTGTAAACTAGGAATAGCAAATGTACGACAAGCCTTTGTAATATAATATCTGCATGTCATATATACTTCATCATTTCGATTCATAAAAATAATTGGATAAAAATTCTCATCTCTGCTCAATGGAGCATAACTTACTTCCAATCCAATTCCGGGTATTTCATTAAACAAATGTTTTTCTTTATATGATACTTCAATCCTTCCCGTCATAATATTGACATCAAACATAATAAGATATGACCCTATTGCACCCGGTTTCCCCATCGACCACTCTTTCTTATCATATCTATATTGTGATATTGACAAAAAATCACACGCTCTTTCAACATCAAAGATATTTTTCTCTACATCTTTATCAACTGATTTTCTCCGAATGAACAGAGTACAATATTCTAAGTTATTCAATGTTTCCATAAACTCTCGATTACTTAATAGGATAGCAAGCAGTTTCTTCTCATTCTCATCAAGTTCTACCACAGTTTTATAATCAGCAAACTGCAAAAACGGAACATATACAAGTAAATACTCACCCAATCTATCTATTGAATTAATCACAAGATGCTCTACAGGAATCATTGAAAAAATAACACCACTTATTTCTTCCATACCCGTTTCAAATTTGTCTTTCATCCACATTCTCCTTATTTTACCCCTCGTATACTATAATTTTTTAGACTCCCATTTTTCATCTGCTCACTCTGTCCTTAACATGATCCTCCATCGCATGTAGATTGAATACAACACGGCTCACCCATACCAGCGACACAGGTTGCTTTAACAAATAAGTCTACCACATGCTACTCATGTAAAGAGCAGTGCGTTAAACTTCCAACCATCTTATCACTTCCTTATTATCTTACACATTTACTTGCGTAATCCGTTAAAAATTATATTTTTTTCAACACTCATAACATCATAAATTATAGTTATTTCAATATTGGAATCAAAATCAATTTGCTAAATACTCAAATCGGTCAATTCTCCGTTCCATCTCTTCCAATGTTATTTCCCCCAAAATATATGACTCCAAAACCTCTAAAAACACTTCATCAGGCCCATTAGTAGCGCTGAGCATAATCGCCATAGCATTTTCTACACTTTTTCTCCTTGCTTCACATTCTTCCACTTCACTCTGACTTATATATTTTTTATCGTTTCCACTCATCGTCATAATCCACAATATCTAAATGTATGGCTTTCTCGCCATTTTTTTCTTGCTTTCTTCAATGCCAACTGCATACACAAGCTTCATTATCCATTCTCGCGATAATTCGAGTAACCGCATCACGCATGACCTCAATTCATCCTCTGATATATGATAGAATCTGTCATCTTCAATTTTAAACGGACCTTGATATGCATACTCATGCACCTTTACATATTTATGCTCCAATGCATTTCGAAGATTTTTCAATTTTCTCTCCGAAGCACTTTTTGCATCTCCAAATCGTTCCCAAAATTCACAATAACTCCAGTATAACGCCAAAAGTGCCACATTATCCTTCGGATAGCACTCGCACTTAAAAACATGCTCTGCATCTGCGTCACGCTCTTTAAAATTAAGTTTCCAAAATTCATTTATAAAAAAAGCAATTTGGTCAAATATTGAAAACAGATTCTTAAAAGCAGACTTCAATTCTTCCAGCCTTATCGAGTAGTTCACATAATCATAACTTGCAAGCGACAATTTCACTTCTTTATCTGCATAATGTAACTCCCCTAGTTTTACAGAACCGTCAAAACACAAAAAGCGAGAATAAATATATTCCTCCTTCAACTGATTGAGCATTGCAAACCATTTTGGTGGTTCCACACTTCTTTTTGTATCCCCATTCCTTTCATTAACTCCTTCTGTATAATGTGTAATTGTTAATGGGTCATGTGCAAATGCTGTCTCCATGTTAATCAAATCATTTAGTGGATTTAGAAAAAGATGGTTCTCAAGACACCATGTCCTATATTTACGTTCATCCGACTTCCCCAGTTTATACCTCTTATGTACTATAGGCTCTGATAAAATTTCTTTATTGAATTGTGTCTCATAACCTTCTATCATCTTTTTAAAATAGCTAATCGCATCATCATGCATATTGAGATCCGCTATCTTAAGTGCACACTTTACTGTCTGATAAGCGTAATAATGTAATTCTTTATAATGTCCAGGGTCATTCACAGTGTTGGCATAAAACTGCAATGCTCTGCCATAATTCCCCAAAGCCATTCCAAAATACGGATTTAATTCTATTGCCTCACGGTATATCCTAAGTGCTTCGATAACTCTCCCACATGCATCAAGACTATTTGCATAATTCGTATATATAAGCAATAATAATGTTTCACACTTTTCGCACTCTTTTAATAAATCGATTGCTTTTCTCATATAAAAGAAAGACTGTTTTCTATATTTCATAACAGTTGCATCCATTACTCCCGCCCCTGCTTTGCGGCAGTGATCTGCTAATACGTCATATCCTGTTCCCAAATAATAAAATAATGGAGCGTATTCTGGTGCATCATGTGACACGGAAAATTGCTCTATTTGAAGTAAATATCTTTCCAAACCTTCATAATCTTTTTCGATTGTTAGTCTATCTATTTCCGAACCATATTTCTCACACTCTTGTAAATTCACTTTTTTCTTCACAGTATCACCCACCTGTTCCATTATCCGCCACAATTTAAGAATTATTTTTCATTTGTGTCTTATCCTTCCTGCTTATATCCCTTTGTCCCTGCATTTCCACAATGCCATAGGATGCCTTTCAATATTTGTGCATTCGACCATATCTCCAAATACCAATTCCGGGCAATATCTTCCTTCACTAAATGCTTTCCCAAACAGTTCTTCCTCTTCTGTCGGTATCAAAACAGATGCCAGATATTCGCATACCTTTTTCTGTGCCATCTCCAAGTCAAATCTTTCACCCTTGCGTAGCACCGGGTCTAAATCTCGTTTAATCTGTTGCTTAGATACGTTCCCCACATTACCAAGTTCGAATCTCTCCGGTGGACATTCTGCTCCTATTGCACTGTAAAACACTGCGCATTTGCGAAGCATCGCTTCTTCGCTTTCATCAAACAGGCCATATTTGACCATATTGTACATATCATACAAATCTCGCGGTGCAGTCCTCGTAAGTAAAGCAACTGTTTTTGAAGCAAATATCTCCAAAGGTGCCACTGAAAGTACAGTAAGCTTCTCTTCATTCCAAGGCAGCCTTACCTCTCTTCTTGCCACAGGCAACACATGACACCGAAGCATATAATTTATTTCAATTTTTATATTATCCTTCACACCACCACAATTTACATATTCGTACACGTAAGAATCCAACGCATGGTAGTTCTTTGATTTAGGACTCAACGTATATCCGTTTGCATTCATATACTTGCTGATTTTATCTGTAATAATATCCCTATCTACAAGCATTTTCTCTCTGTCGATACTTCTGCAATAATCTAAATCAATATCTACCGATAATCTTGGTAAAGCAAAAATAGTAAGATTAATTGCTGTTCCGCCCTTCAGGGCAATCGCCTCTGACAAAAGCTCATCCGATTCCATAAACTTAAGCACATCTGCCAAACGGCAAACTTTCTCCAATGTATCTCTTACAAAATCTAATTCTTTTGCCATTCTTCCGAGTGTTAATCTATCCAATTGCATCATAATCCCCTACCCCTTTATCTATTAGTCCTTTTAATGACGGTGGCACATAAAGTTTCCATCGCTCGCAATACACATTATTCTGCGATTCCTTCATCAAATATCTCTTTGCCTCAGAAGAATGTGCTTCGCACTCCGCAAAAAAAGCATCTGAAAATCTAAATTCTTCTTTTAATTCCTCAAAAATATATCCACACTTCTGATACAAAAATCCATTATCATTT
>JAZNMO010000099.1:0-29997 GCA_045579665.1 Lachnospiraceae bacterium | reverse complement strand
CCTGGAACAGCACGGCATTTTGTGATGGATATATTAAATATATTTTTCCCATTTGGGTCAATACCTATGGCCGATTTATGAATCTATTTTCTTTCTCTGTGGGTGAGATCCTGCTGTTTGGGGCAGCCGGGTTAACAGTGCTGTTTTTGATAATTGCTTTGACAGGGATATTGTTGGTAGTTTTTAAGAAGTTGCCGCGTATCCGTCGTATATGTAAATATTATACGACTTTTTATGCATGGCTGGTATTGCTGGTGTGTGTTATCATGACACTGAACTGTACCATTTTATATCACGCATCTACCTTTTCGGAAAAATATTTTGGTGCAGATAGTGGGGAATATACGCTGGAAGATCTGATCAAAGTTCGGAATCTGGTGGTGGAGAAATGCAATACATTCTCCGGACAGATGGTGCGGGATGAGAATGGTGAGATTGTCTATAAAAAGGATATCCGTCAGGAGGCTATAAAAGCCATGCAGGCATTAGGCGAGACATATGATCAGCTAGACGGATACTATCCTCGTCCGAAACCCCTGGCAACATCGGATTTTTTCAGCCAGCAATATATGTGCGGTTATTATTTTCCTTTTTCGATGGAAGCAAATTACAATGATGTGATGTACATCATGAATAAACCCGCAACCATGTGTCATGAGCTGGCTCACCTGAGGGGCTATATTTTTGAGGATGAAGCGAATTTTATCAGTTATCTGGCCTGTATAGAGTCGGAGGATCCGGTGATACAATACAGTGGATATTTAAGTGTATTGTATTATCTGGACAATGATTACTACAAAGCGGTAGGAAGAAACTGGGATACTTATATCTCACAGCCCCGGATCCTGGAACAAGTGGATGAGGACAATGTATTTTTGACACAGGAAGAATGGGACCGCATTGAGGATAAGGCAGTATTAGACACGGAGACTGTGGATGAAGTGTCGGATGCTTTCACCGAGACGGTGCTTAAGGCCAATGGTGTCAGTGATGGTATGATCAGCTACAGCAGAGTGGTAAAATTACTTTTGCAGTACTATGAGGTGCAGGGGTTGTACCAATAAAAAAACAATAAATTTTTTGAAATAATACTTGACAAAAGCGCTGTGGACAGTTAAAATAAGCCATGTCGTGAAACAGATATCGGTTGTGTTCAGCACGACGAGGATTTCACAACGCAGGCCCAGATAGCTCAGTAGGTAGAGCAGAGGACTGAAAATCCTCGTGTCACTGGTTCGATTCCGGTTCTGGGCATTTTCGCTGTCCATTTTTAGGAGGCGAACAAAAGGTATGGGATACTAGCTCAGTCGGAAGAGCACTTGACTTTTAATCAAGTTGTCGGGGGTTCGAATCCCCCGTGTCTCACTAAGAAGAAGTGGCTGAAATGCTTGAAAAATCAAGCGTTCCAGCCTTTTTTCTTTTTACTTCAACTATCCAATGTAACGCAAAGTAAAGTCATATAAATGTGTCATTTTCGTGTCATGAAGCAAGTTTCGTGTCATTTTCGTGTCACAAAGCAAGGGCATTTGTTACTGTTTCTGCTGGCTTTTCTTTTGTGGCGACTTCATGATTATAAACTTCTATTACCATCTTCTCTGTATCCCCCAAAAGCTCTGCAATCTTTGGTATAGAAATCTCCGGTATCTTATAACATAAGGATGTGCAGTAGTTATGCCGGAAGATATGAGCCGTTAAATCTTCTATGGGTTCCTCGGTGCATTCATTCATAGCTTTAATGATCCGTGCCCATTTCTTGATATAGGAAGATTTAGTTATATAGCTTCCGTCGGCCATGTGAAACAGCTTTGTAGTTCGCAGTGACTTCACATAAGCTTCTATTACCGGAAAGCAAGATGCCGGTATCGGCACAATTCTATGTTTTCCGTTTTTCGTGTCCTTAAGGACCGGTGCGTTGTCTGGCATTGCTATAGCCTTATTTACGCTTATTTCTTTTTTATCGAGAGAAATATCAAAACGTGTCAGTGCAAGGGCTTCCCCACGCCTTAATCCACAGCCATAGAGGATATAAACAAATGCTTCGTCCTCCGGCTTGAATTTGGCTTTTTTAAGAGCTTTCTTTTCGTTATCGGTCAGCGGTCTTTTTTCTTCCGACTTATATTTTATTTTGGGGGTGTCATCAAAAATATCACTGTAGGCCACCGCCGGCAATACCTTGTCCTTGATGGCAGACTTTACTATCTGCTTCATTGTCATGGCAAGCTGTTGTTTCGTGCGGTCGCCCTTGGTAGTGTTTATCAATTCTAAGTAATGAGCCCTCGTAATTTGCCCTACATTGCATTTTATCTTCACGATGTGCTTTTCTATGAGATTGTCATACATCTGCTGTGTATTGAGCGCAGAGGAGCTTTTATAGACGGTTTTCCAGCGTTGTGAGTATTCGTAGAAAGATATATCCACCGTACGCACATATTGGCGATTTTCAATCTTATGATTGTGTTCGGTGACAAGCTTTTCTAATACCTTGCTGCTTTCTTTTGTACGCAAAGTAACATAATTTTTCTTGGCATCTTCATTGTAGGTTCCATCCCATACTCTTGTCTGAAAATATCCGTTACTTTGACGAGTGTATTTTGCTTTCGCCATAATACTATACCATCCTTTCCTAAAAATGGGCATAAAAATGCCCGGTAAGCTTGTATTTTTACCGGGAAGATGATACAATACACTTGTCGAAGGTGACTGTATCGGATTCCCGGTATGAGTCTATGAAACCGTTCCTGTTCATGCAGGGGCGGTTTTTATTATTGTAAGTTCAAATGCATGGATATTTCAGTATTGAGGGTTATTTTATCAGAACCAGAACTGTCTTTATTGGATAAAGTAACCGAAAGTCCAGGGGCATTATCTGAGCAAAACAGTTTCTGAATAAACTTTAATCCCGTTTGGTTAAATTGGCCAATAGGCATCCCATCCAAAAGTAGTATTGCTGATTCAGATGCCGAATCGGGTACCACGTCAATTGTGGATGGAGCTAAATTATAATCAAATTCCATACAGTTTCTCCTTTGCTAAATCAACTCAAACACCGCAAGGTTTGGTTCGAGTCCTTAGGGGCTAGTGTCTATAACAGCTTTTTCCTGCTCCCGTAAGGCGGTTTTTGTTTAGTTTGCAAATTCAGTGTGCTTTACTTTCCATCTTTTGAGAGCAATGCCAACCCACAAAGAGTAGATACCAAGAGTAACAATACATAAAAGGAGCCACTTAATCCAATTACCAAATAACTGCATAGCTGTTCCGGTGAATTTGAGACGATGGCCGTTAATTACTGTGTGCTTGATTTCCCAATTATAAATCATGCAAATAGCCCAAGGAAAGCAGATTCCCAATGTAAAGCTTGTAATTATAGCACCCAATAAATACCAGCCGATTAACTGTAATAGCCCTCCGTCAAAATAAGATTCCCCTGATGTGTTGTTGTTGTTGATGTTGATGTTGATGTTGCTTGTTTCCATAGTTTTCTCCTTTGTTTATTTTATTTTTAACGCACTTGATGCGTCAAATTGCAGGTTACAATACTTCAAACACACCTATAGTAGGTTCGAAATACATAACATAATTATCAACTGTTGTGCATACTCCATATTTTTGACGGTAACAGGAGAGTGCTTCTTGCAAGAAGCTTTCTGTTACTTCCAAATACTCAGCTACCTCATGTGTGTTTCTACATCCGGCTTTATATGCGGATATGATGCCGTTAAGACCGATTAGTTTGTTAAAAGCCCATAATCGAGCCTTATATTCTTGTTTGCGATTACTGACAGAAGATTGGTCTAAGATGTTGTCAGTATTAAGGTGGTAGTGCCCTAGTTCCTCTGCAAGCACGCATGAACGTTTTCTTGAGGAGCGTATTTTTTTGTTTATACCAACTACATCGCCGTTGATAAGTCCTTCTGATTTTGATTGAAAATCTGCGTTTTCAATAACATAGATATTATTTTCAACTGCTTCGTTTAATAAGTTTTCGTATTTCAAATAAATCACCCCTTACAATAGTACAAAAAAACAAGTCCTTTATTCGGGTCTCTTAAGGTTGGCAATATCTGATTGCATCTTCTCTTGTTCTCCAGGTTCATCGGCATGATCGTTGTGAGCAGCTTTGAGCGTTGGAGCTGTGTTTTTCCTTTTGTTATGCGGATTCTCTGCATAAATAGAGTTCTCTTTATTTTCATCAACCATATTGTCATCGTTGCACGTAACGTTTGTATTAAGCCCGGTTGAGCGAAAACGTCTAGCTAGTAATAATGCGTTTGCATACTCAATTAACCTACTTTTATCCTCGCTTTTATATACCTCTAATATGGCTCGTGCGTGAAAATACATATCATGTGCTATTTCGGCGGTTTCGTCATCGAAATAGTAGGGCTGGTCTTCTCCTGTTTTATCAATGTCTTCTTCCCAGCCCATTAGATATGCGGGAGTGCAGTCAAGAACATTAGCCATCATCACTAATTTTTTTAAGGGTAATTCTCTGGAATTTTCCATTTTATTTACAGAAGAGCGTGATTTATAACCCAATTTATTTGCCAATTCCTCTTGTGTCAATCCTAGTTCTTCACGTTTCAACCTAATTCTATCTCCAACTGTCATATAAAGCACCTTCCTTTTCTAGAATTATAGCATGTGTTGAAAAAAATGTCTACAAATTTTGAAAAATATTGTTGACAAAACTGGAAACATGTATTATAGTATCGATGTAGACATAATTGGAAACACAAAATATTGGGGAAAGGAGGGTGAAAAGATTGGTAGATACACAATATCTTGAAGAGCTTATTGCTCGGTCAGGAAAGAAAAAAGGATATTTGGCAGAGAAAATAGGGGTTTCCAGACAATATTTTCGTGCTAAATGCAATAATGAAGCAGATTTTACCACAAGAGAAGTAGATATTCTTTGTTTTGAGCTTGGAATTACCAAGTTGACGGACAAAGAAAAAATTTTTTTCAAGAAGTAGACAAAAGTGGAAACAAAGAAAGAAAATGCAAATTTATTTTGTACAGAAATTCTTAACACATTAGTGCGTGATGATAAGGGACACATATTTCCCAGACTGCACACTGGATTACTTATTTGCAACAGAAGGTGGTGAGTAGATGAATTATCCCAAAAAGATAATGCGTTGGAATGAATTATTAAAAATGGGGATGCCAAAGGAAATATTGAAAAGGGCATACGACAGCAAGGATTTAATCGGATGGAAGATTAATCCATCAGCAAAGAACAGTCCTATTGTTTTCGACACGGAGGCACTGGACAAGTTTATTGCACAGCAGAAGAAACTGGAGCAGGAGATTAAGCGTCAGACCTTGATGCAGAGAGTTTGTTAGAGGAAAGGAGTAGGAGCGTGATAAAGAACGGAGCAATCGCATTACTGTCAACAGCATTAGTGTTTACCAATACAGTTCTTGCCGGATATGGCACATTGGCTTATTTGGCAGTGTCAGCAGTTGCATTTGCAGTTGTGTGCGAGATAGAGGACATGTGGGAAAAGCACATGAACAGAGTTAGAAAGCTCAAGAGATTTAAAGAAGTACAAAAAAATATCTCAACCCCGCCGACCAAAGCTAGTTGAGATATAGTTTAGCACCACAAATATGCTATTTTTATCTATTCTAAGGCATATTTGTGAAAATGTCAAGGAAGGAGATTATTTATGGATTATACAGATGTAAAAGAATGGCTGGATGTTCTGGCAGAGCGATACAAAATCAGTGTTCAAACGTCATATTTGACACCAAGGATTGCAGCCGGAGTAAACACAAATAGTTGCGTACTCATATACGAAAACATAGAAATTGTTGCCGATATTATGAATCTTGAATTGGTGGAAAGTCCGTGTGATGATGGATGGTTTTCATACCGTTTCGAATATGACGGTGTTGGATTTGTTAGTTATAAGAAAGGAAGGCTTGAGAGTTTTGAGAGAAGAGATAGAGAACAGAATGGTTGTTGATCCTGAATGGGATGAAGAAGATTATCATTGTCCGAGCAGGGCAAGGATGAAAAGAGAGAAAGAACTGTATGACAGAATGGAGCAGGAAGGAGAAGAAGAATGAGCGAGATTTACGAATTAGATGAAATATTGGAACAACCGGAGGATATGAGCAAGGGATTTTCCATCAAAGATGACAATGTGGCAGACTGGGCGCTGCGTAAAATTGCAGAGGAGCAGGAAGAATTTGACAGATTGAAGGGGCTGGCAGAACAGCAGATAGAGGAATTGCGGCTTAAGATTAAGCATCTGGAAGAAACTGCAGAACGCAAGACTTCATTCCTTAAAGGTTGCCTTGCACAGTATTTTCAGACAGTGCCGCACAAGTCAACAAAGACGCAAGAGAGCTACAAATTGCTTAGTGGTTCATTGGTATTCAAACTACCTAAGCAGTCCATGGTCAAGGACGATGAAGCATTGCTTGAACATTTCCGTCAGAATGGCTTACAGGAGTACATAAAAACCGAAGAAAAGCCTATGTGGGGAGAGTATAAGAAGAATCTTTCTATTGTTGATGGGAAAGTGGTTGATACCACTACCGGAGAGGTTGTGGATGCTGTAAGGGTTGAAGAAGCACCAGGAACATTTGATGTAAAAACGAATTGAATTGATTTTGAAGTGATATGTGGACTGCCTTTTGTCACAGTCAGATAGGAGAAGATATGGCAATCGATAAGTTTATTTTAGCTCCCATAAAGAGCAGTTATTCCACGAGTCGCAATGGCGAGGTAGTGCGGATTCCAACAGAGGAATACAACATGTTAATTGACATGAAGAACGAAAGTTCCATGAGCAAGGGTCAGATTGTCGCAAAGGCCATCAGATTTGCTTATGAACATTTGGAGTATGGATATGAGAAGGAGGAAGAGGAATAATGGCAGAAGCTATGATTTACAAAGCTATAAGTAATGTGATGTCAGAGATTGGTGCTGTTGGAAAAAATCAGAAAAACCAACAACAAGGATTTATGTTTCGTGGAATTGATGCAGTTATGAATGCAATTAATCCAGCTCTGATAAAAAACAAGGTGTTTGTAGTGCCGGAGATAATGGAACAGATAAGAGAAGAACGTCAGACAAAGGCGGGAACAAATCTTATTTATTCGGTGTGTAAAGTAAAATACACCTTTTTTGCAGAAGACGGATCTAATATACAAGCTGTTGTTATTGGAGAAGGAATGGACAGTGGAGACAAGGCAACGAATAAGGCTATGTCGATTGCTTTCAAATATGCATGCTTCCAAGTGTTCTGCATTCCTACAGAAGAAATGAAGGACCCAGACGAAGAATGTCATGAAGTAGAATCAAAGAAAAAGCAGAAGTCAGACAGTGCTGTGGTTGCAGACAAAAAATTGCAGAAAATAGATTCTGTTCAGTTGGAGGCATTGAAAGCTATTCTTTCTGGGAATGGCATAGATGAAAAATTTGTACTTGATTTGTACAAGCTGAAATCTCTGGAAGATGTAACCAATCAGAAATATGAGAACATTCAGTCACATTTGGAAGATATCAAGAAAAAGCAGGAGGAAAATAAGTAATGAATAGTGTGCAATTATTGGGAAGATTAACAAGGGATCCCGATGTGAGATACTCGGATGGTGGAAGCACCATAGCAAGATTTACCATTGCTGTTGACAGAAGGTTTAAGCAGGAAGGTGGCGACACCGCAGATTTTATTAATTGTATCGCATTTGGTAAGACGGCAGAATTTATCGAGAAATACTTCTTTAAGGGCGTGAAGATCGCCTTGAACGGAAGAATCCAAACCGGCAGCTATACCAACAAAGACGGTGTCAAGGTTTATACAACGGATGTTGTTGTCGAGAATGTAGAATTTGCGGAGAGCAAGAGTAGTAATACAGGAAATAGTAATCCGGCTCCGGCTCCCACTGGTGCGGGTGATGGATTTATGAATATTCCGGACGGCATTGACGAAGAACTGCCTTTTAACTAGGAGCGTGGTTAAGTGATTATTCAGATTGATAGCAGAGAAAAGGCGAAGGCCATTCAGAAGATAATCGCAGAGTTTGACAGACAAGGAATAAGGCATCCGGTTAGTAAGCTTATGGTTGGGGATTACATGAATTATGATAATCCTCGCCTGATTGTTGATAGAAAGCAGAATCTGACCGAGCTTTGCTCCAACGTCTGCCAAGATCATGACCGGTTCCGCAGGGAGTTGGTACTAGCGAAAGAGAATGACATACAGTTGATAATCTTGTGTGAGCATGGGAAAGGTGTAGAAAGTTTGGAAGATGTTATTTTTTGGAAGAATCCGCGGAGCGAAAAGCGAATGCTGATTAACGGAAAATGGGAGACCGTACATACCAAAGCAATGAAGGGAGAAGTGTTATATAAGATTTTAACCACATTGCAAGACAAATACGGAGTGAAGTTTCTGTTTTGCACCAAGGAAGAAACCGGCAAGCGCATAGTGGAGATTTTAAGCAATGACGAGTAATGAGCTGAAACAGAATACATCTATGCGTGAGGTTGTGGAAAACCATGGAATAAAAGTAAATAACCGTGGATTCTGTTGCTGTCCGTTCCATAAGGAGAAAACAGCATCCATGAAGATTTACAAGACTTCCTATAACTGTTTCGGATGCGGTGCAAATGGTGACATATTTACCTTTGTTATGGGAATGGAACATTGTGATTTTAAAACAGCTTTTCAATCACTGGGTGGCACATATCAACAGCACGAAAATGACTACCAGCGTAAGAAATTCGCATATCAGCTTGCAAAACGCAAGGAAACGGAACACAGGCAAAAAGAGAAAAAAAGGCAATTAAAAGCACAGGTGTTAGAAGATATTGAGTATCAGCAGTTATTTAAGAAACTGGCACCGGTATTCTCTGATATATGGTGTGACGCTGTGAATAAGCTGGAATATGATTTTTATCTATTAGAAGAATTAACAAAAGAAGGGGTGATGATTTTTGAAACCACTTAAGGAATATGACGCAAGCACAATTATTTCCAAGGAGCTAATGGAAGAGATATTTGAAGAACAGGATGAGATAGAACGGTCCTACATGATAGCTGACTGTTCGCTTCGTGCAAAGGAATTAGGCGTGCTGGCCATATTCAAAAAATTAGTATCGGAGCGTACAAGGGTACAGAAAGAGATTATGAAGCCGGAGCGTCCCGGGCCTAATGGATATGGGATAACAGAGTTTTCTATTCCATCAACAGAAGGATTTGCAAATATGCAGTGCGGATCCTGGATAGCAAATGACAGAGGGATATTTTCCTTAAGCATTATGGGAATGGAACAGCGAGCTTGCCACCATCCAATTCTACCAATCTGTAGGCTATCAAATATCCAAACCAATGAGGAGAGGGTAACGCTTGCATACAAGAGAGATTACCAGTGGAAGAAAATCACTGTGGATAAGGATTTGATTTCTTCCTCTAACAAGATTGTTGCACTGTCCAAATATGGCATATCGGTAACAAGTGAGAATGCAAAGCACCTTGTTAAGTATCTGAATGACGTGGAGAACATGAACAGCGAAAGTATTGTGCTGAACAGCTCAACTAGCAAACTAGGCTGGCATGGTAAGGACTTTATACCATTTGATACTGAGATTGTGTTTGATGGTGATACCCGCTTTAAACAGCTATTTGAAGCCATTCACAGCAAGGGGCATGAGGATGTATGGCTTGACTATGTAAGGAAGCTTAGAGCGACGAATAGGGCTGAAATTAAGTTTCTTTTGTCGGCATCCTTTGCAAGTGTTCTGGTAAAGGTTGTGGGGTGCCTGCCGTTCTTCGTTGACCTTTGGGGAGAAACAGAAGGCGGTAAGTCTGTAACACTAATGTTAGCTGCTTCTGTATGGGCCAATCCGGACGAGAGCCAGTATATAGGCGATTACAAGAGTACAGATGTTGCATTGGAAGTCAGAGCTGATGTTTTGAATAACCTGCCGGTACTGTTGGATGATACCAGCAATGCCACCAAGAAGATTGTGGATGATTTCGAAAATATTATTTATCGATTGTGTTCCGGTAAAGGTAAGAGCCGAAGCAACAAAGATTTGGGAGCAAGCAGAGAGAACAGTTGGAAGAATTGCTTTATAACCAATGGTGAACGTCCACTGGCCGGATATGTCAATCAAGGTGGTGCCATTAACAGAATTATTGAAGTTGAAGCAGGTAATCACATTTTCAAGAGTCCACAAGAGACAGCTAATGTGTTAAAAGCCAATTATGGATTCGCTGGAAAGAGATTTGTGGAAGAGATAAAGCAGATAGGTTTTGATACAGTCAAGGAGCAGTACACAGCGATTTGCAATGAGTTGTTCCAACATGACAAAATGCAGAAGCAATCAATGTCGCTAGCTTGTATCTTATTAGCCGATAGAATCGCCACAGAGCGCATTTTTAAGGATGGGGCATATATTTCTATGGAAGAAGCGAAAAAGGTCTTAATTGACCGTACAGAGCTTTCGGAGAATGAAAGATGCTATCGCTATCTGCTAGACCTGGTTGCCATGAATGGATTTCGTTTTGAGAATGATTGCACTTCGGAGCGTTGGGGCATGATTGAGCATGGCTACGCTGTATTTTATCCGACAGTGTTTGACAGACTTTGTAAGGCTGAAAATTTTTCTAAGAAGTCTTTTTTATCGTGGGCCGGAAGAAAAGGAATTGTTCTGCTGGATTCTAAGGGATATTTAAAACAGAAAAAAATTGACGGCAAAGTATTCCGTGCTGTATTCCTTAAATTGGCTGATGAGATGCCAACAGATGAAGATGGATTTATTGCTGTAGACGACGATTTGCAACAAGAATTACCTTTCACATAAGGCAAAAAGGTAGCAAGGTAACAAAGTAACAAAGAAAAATCACTATATATATGTGAAAAAATTTTATAAGTAATTGTCTTTAAACTCCTATAAGGAAAATTTAATTGTTACTTGTTTTTTTGTTACCATACCCCTCAAACACTGATAAACACTAGGTTTTTGAGGTAACAAAATGGTAACAAATCAAAAAATAAACGGGAGATTTTACCATGAATGAAGATATTAAAATCATATATAACAAGTTTTGGTTTATGTACAAGACGTTTTTGGCTGATTATGACATGGCTGCATACAACAATGGCTTGTCAGAATTGTATGAGACATACAAAGACAATCCGGCAATGCTTTCATTCTGTCAAACAATCGCTATTGCCTGGGCACCGCATATTAATCAGCTGATGGAACAACACAAGGGGGCTGCTTAATGGGAGAACTAAGAAAATACGCTCCACATAGGCGCTGGACAAAGGAAGAAGAAAATAGGCTGATTGAACTCAGCGAGGTAATGACAAAAAGCAGGATTGCCAAGGAACTGGGTAGAAGTGTATCTTCTGTCAATAATAAGCGTATTGCAATGGGTATTGGAAGCTTTACGGAGCAGACGGACGATTTGACAATTACTCAAATAGCAGAACTTGTAGGGGTGGATAAATCCACGATTGCTAAAACATGGCGGAAACATGGTATGCGTTTTCGCACTGTTGGATATTACAAGGTCACGAAGGAGCAGACTTTGCTTGCTTTCATGAAGAAGCACCCAGAACTTTGGAAGGCATCCAAGTGTGATTATTATTTTTTCTGTCAGCATAAATGGTTTAAGGAGAGATTGGAAGCCGAAAGGGCAGGAACTGACAACGACATCCATTATCTTAACAGAAGACCATGGACAAATATGGAGCTTAGCAGATTGAAGATGCTGAAAAGTAGAGGATTAACACACAGAAAGATTGCCGAGGAATTGGGGAGAACCAAGAGGGCAGTTGATCATATGGTTATGAGAATGATTTAGACCATGAGTAGGTAGGTAGTGAAACATGAAAAAAATAAACGTAATGCTTTATGGTGGATTTGATAAGAAAACCAAAAATAGAGCGGAAATTGTAATGTGTGATAGGTGCGATAAATGTTCGTTTTATAAGAAAGGTCAATGCCTTAATGTGACAGCACCTTTTGCGAGTGGCTGCAAGCTAGGGAAAGTTAACAGAGTTGAAGGGTATACCCAAAGAGCGCGGAGCAGATACACATTTGATTCCAAATACAAAAGTGATGAATGCTATGGAAAATTAAAGCATCCTAGTGATTGGAGAGTAGGATTGTTGGATGATGTAGTGGTTTTCAATTTGACCTACGCTATATGCGATAAAAAATACTACGACGGTAGTAAATGGAAGGAACGAGAAGAATACAGAGTAAGGGAGTGTGGGCTTTTCGGTACAGGTACATATTCATATATTCCACTATCAGAATTAACCACAGAGGTGCTAAAAGAGATTTTGGCTTATACCCCAAGAACACTTATAGGGTATGACGAAATCAAAGATTATCGAAAAAAGATAGTTCCCAATGTACTTTTTGAGTTGAATAAGTTGTTACCAGATGTGTATGAGAAGCTGATATCTGAATATCCACAATTCAAGGAAACTGCACCTAATTTTGTTGGGAAGAGAGCGCTTATAAAATCCTTAGCGGATGGGATTGTAATGAAGGACGATAAAGGCTCTTTTGTCAAAGATGGAAATTACCTTTATTGCGATTGTTGGGAATCTTGTTTTTTGCCTTTCAAAAGTAGAAAGGCTGCTTTAAAAATTGAAATTACGGATGATATGACGTATACAATTACTGATAATTCGCAGGTGGATGAAAACACAATATTTGTGTAGAGGGATATTGATTTAGACCATGATAATAACATGGTCGGAAAGGAGAAAGAATGGCAATTAAAGACAGCGGAGAAAGAACAGAATTTGAGACAGGCGCTGTAAGGGACATGCATTCCGGTAAGGGCAGAATGGATTTGATTCCTGTTACAGCAATAATCGAATTGTCAAAGCATTGTGAAGCTGGAGCAGTGAAGTATGGCGAACACAATGTTGATAAGGGAATCCCACAGCACAGCTTGATTGATAGCGGATTACGTCACCTTTTCAAGTATCTTAGAGGTGACAAGGACGAGAATCATTTGGTGGCTGCCTTGTGGAATATCGCATGGGCTGTACAGCAGGATGTTGAAAAGCCGGAGTTAAATGATTTGTGGAATAAACAATAACAGTTGGAAAGGAGCCGAACCTTCCCGGGAAAAAGGTGCACCAGGTTCCTAGTAGAAAAATGCAATTATCATTGTTTGATGAAGAAGAGAGATTAACCGGTATAGATGAATCTGCACCGGAAGTAGTACAGAATGCATGGCGAAAAGCCAAGCAGGATATGAAAAGGAATTTTAGCGAGCTTCAAGCAAAGCCTTATGAGGAGAAGTTGGAACGTCAAAAGGGCAAGGCATGGGAGTTTTATGAGGAAATGGAGAAACGAGGGCATAATTGCCATGTATCTGTTGGTGGCTTAGACAGCATTACATTGTTTATATGGCTTCATAGTATTGGTATTCATGTTCCGGCAATATCAGTATCGGGTGTTGAGGATAAGGGGAATCAGAGGGTACATAAAGCATTAGGTGTTACGTGCATTAAGTCCTACAAGACAAAGGTTGAGGTTCTTAATGAGTGCGGGTTCCCTGTTATCAGCAAGAAGATCGCCGGCAAGATTGATTTGCTCCAGCATCCTACAGAGGATAACAAAACAGTGCGCCATGCTATTATCACCGGTGAATGTGGTGAGCAGGGACATTTCGCCAAGAATAGTCGAATGAAGTTGCCGCAGAAGTGGTTGAAGTTGTTTGGTGGTTATGAGAACGAAAATGAAGGTGTTGGATATGGCAAGCCTACGGATCCGGAATTCTTTGTATCAAATGACTGCTGTTATTGGCTGAAAGAAAAGCCTTGTGACGATTGGGCGAAAGAGTATAACAGTTATCCATATCTGGGAATGATGGCATCAGAAGGTGGACAGCGTGAAGAAGCGTTGGTAGAGCATGGTTGCAATTATTACGGAGCTACAGTAATGAGGTCGGCACCATTCGCCATATTTGTAAGAAATGACATTTTGAAATTAGCCATTGAGATGGACAAGTGGTATCACGAACATATCGAGTTGTTTGAGGAGCTGTATTATCAACAGCCATATTCCAGGGATAAGGACGGAAATATAATTCCTTATGAGCCATTAGAAACAATTATCCCTACAGCCTACGGAGAAATCAAACAACATGAGAATGGGGATTACTACACCACCAGAGCTCAGAGAACTGGATGCTCCATGTGTGGCTTCGGGATTCACTTAGAAGAGAGACCGCACCGATTTGACCGATTGAGAGAGGACAATTATGCGGAATGGCTATTTTGGATGTATAAGTGTGTTACTGACAAGCGAACCGGCGAGAAGTATGGCTGGGGTAAAGTATTAGATTATATTGGTGTAGGTTGGGAGGATGTTCCGGCAATACAGATAGAGATGGATTTAAATTCGATGAAATAACTGAGAAAGGAGCATGGAGATTTGCTGGCCAGCGGAAAGACGTCTTTGCTCCTGAAGGAAGAATGGAATACTTAGATTTTTTGAAAAGCAAGAGATTTGTTTTAGAGAGTAGCGGTTTTGATATTGATAAATCAGAACTTAATCAGATGATGTATGAGTTTCAGCAGGATATAGTGCGATGGGCTTTGGCAAAGGGCAGGGCTTGTATATTTGCTGACTGTGGACTTGGAAAAACACTGATGCAATTGGAATGGTCATACCAAGTGCATAAGTAAATTGGTGGAAAGATATTAGTTTTAGCACCGTTATCAGTGTGCGAGCAGACAAAGCGTGAAGGCGCAATGTTTGGCTATGATGTTACGATTTGCGAAAACCAGAATGATGTGGTTGAAGGTATCAATATAACAAACTACGAGAAGCTGGATAAATTTGTAGCGAATGAGTTTGTCGGTGTTGTGTTGGATGAAAGCAGTATTCTGAAATCGTTTACCGGAAAGGTAAGAACAGCGATTATAGATAACTTTGAGAGCGTTCCGTATAAATTAGCTTGTACTGCCACGCCAGCACCAAATGATTATATGGAGTTGGGAAATCACTCTGAATTTTGCGGAGTTATGAAGCGGTCTGAAATGCTTGCAATGTTCTTTGTACATGATGGCGGTGAAACATCCAAATGGCGGTTAAAAGGGCATGCCGAGGATGTGTTCTGGCAGTGGATGGCAAGCTGGGCTGTATTTGTGGATAATCCTAAGAATTTGGGATATGAAATTGATGGATATAATTTACCACCGCTGAATATTACAGAAATTATTGTGGATGGTGATACACCCATAACCGACAGTCTTACACTGACAGAGCGCAGACAAGCGAGAAAGGACAGCCTACAGTTAAGGTGTGAGATGGCATCGGAACTGGTCAATAACTCTGATGAACAATGGCTTGTATGGTGCGATTTGAATGATGAGAGCCATAAACTTCATGAATTGATAATTGATAGCGTAGAAGTCGAAGGGAGCGACAAAGATAGCCATAAATCATCTTCAATGCTGAATTTCAGCAAGAAAGATATTAAGTGTCTTGTTACAAAACCTAAGATTGCCGGATTTGGTATGAACTGGCAGAACTGTCATAATATGATTTTTACTGGATTATCAGATAGTTATGAGCAGTATTACTAGGCACTGAGAAGGTGTTGGAGGTTCGGACAGCGGGAACCGGTAAATGTGTACATAATCATTTCTGCTAAAGAAGGATGCGTAAAAGAGAACATTGAGCGCAAACAGAAGGATTTCTTGAAAATGCAATCGCAGATGACGGAATTAACTAAAGAAATCACCAAGAAGGAGCTGCAACGCACATGCAGAATCAGCACACCTTATGAGCCAACAGAACATATGAGATTGCCACAATGGAAGGAGTTTGAATAAATGGATGTTTTAGGACAAGTAGTAAAAGATAGATACGCAGCATACAATGGGGATTCTTGTGAGGTAATTAAGAATATTCCCGACAACAGTATTCACTATACATTGTTTAGTCCGCCGTTTGCGAGTTTATATACATATTCTAACAGTGATAGGGATATGGGTAACAGCAAGGGAGATGAAGAATTTTATGAGCATTTCAAATTCCTTGCAAAAGAGCTTTATAGAGTGACAATGCCGGGCAGGTTGTTATCATTCCATTGCATGGACTTGCCACTCATGAAGGAGCGTGATGGGGTCATTGGATTAAAGGATTTCCCAAGTATTGTTAGACAGGTATTTGAGGATTGTGGATTTATCTATCATAGTAAAGTGACTATCTGGAAGAATCCGGTTACTGAAATGCAGAGAACTAAGGCATTAGGACTATTGCATAAGCAGATAAGAAAAGATAGCACCATGAATCGCCAGGGAATACCGGATTACATTGTGACAATGAGAAAGCCTGGCGAGAACCCAGAGCGAGTAGCCCATACGCATGACTCATTCCCGGTGGATGTGTGGCAGAATTATGCAAGCCCTGTATGGATGGATATTAGACAGTCTGATACATTGCAGAAGAAATCAGCAAGAACAGAAAAGGATGAACGTCATATTTGCCCTTTACAGTTAGAAGTAATTCAAAGATGTATTGAATTGTGGACGAATCCTAATGATATCGTACTAGATCCGTTTGGGGGAATTGGCAGCACTCCTTATGTAGCTCTCACAATGAAAAGAAGGGGAATAGGTATTGAGTTAAAAGAATCTTACTATAAGCAGATGGAAGCGAACCTTGAACAGGCTATAAATAGTGATGCAATGGAGTGTCCTGTTGGACAAATGAGCATTGAGGATTTTTTAGGGGAGAACGGCCTATGTTACAACTAAATATTTTAGATATTCCGGGGGTGATGCCATGATAAACGGAGAATTAGTAGTAGATAATTTTGCAGGTGGCGGTGGAGCTTCTACCGGTATCGAGATGGCAACCGGTTACAGCGTAGATATAGCAATCAATCATGATCCAGAGGCTATAAAAATGCACAAAATGAATCATCCTAACACGAAGCATTATTGTGAATCCGTGTGGGATGTAGACCCGATAGAAGCATGCAAGGGGCATCCGGTAGGGATTGCCTGGTTTAGTCCGGATTGTAAGCACTTCTCTAAAGCTAAAGGCGGTAAGCCGAAGGATAAAAACATCAGAGGTCTTGCATGGGTAGCTCTTAGATGGGCTGGAAAAGTCAGACCGAGAGTTATTATGCTGGAGAACGTAGAGGAATTTAAGACGTGGGGACCTCTTAATAGAAGCCACAGACCGATTAAGGCAAAGCAGGGCACAACCTTTAGGAAGTTTATAAGCCAGTTAGAGGATTTAGGCTACAAGGTGGAATACAGAGAGCTGGTAGCAGCTGATTATGGAGCTCCCACCATGCGTAAAAGATTCTTTTTAATTGCAAGGTGTGATGGCAAGCCGATTGTATGGCCGGAGCCTACACATGGACCTGCAGACAGTGTCATGGTGAAAACAGGGCAATTAAAGCCTTATTTAGGAGCATATACACAGTTAGATTTCAGTCTGCCTTGCCCATCCATCTTTGATACAGCTGAGGAAATCAAGGAGAAGTACGGGATTAGGGCTGTACGCCCATTAGCCCCTAAGACAATGGAGCGTATTGCAAGAGGGTTAAAGAAGTTTGTTATAGACAATGCAGAGCCTTTTATTGTGCAAGTCAATCACAGCGGAGCGAAGTCGGACTATTGCAACAGCATGAACGAGCCTTTAAGGGTGGTGACTGCTAAACACGGATTTGGAGTGGTTGAGCCGTTATTGGTTCCTACCCTAATTCAGTATCACTCTGAAACATCTGATAAAGAGGTGAGAGGACAAGCATTAGAAAATCCCATTATGACCGTGGATGGTTCAAATAGATATGGACTTGTTACATCGTTCCTTAGTAAATTCTATAAGACCGGCATCGGCCAAGATTGCAGAGAACCACTTCATACTGTGACTACTTCTGCCGGACATTTTGGAGAGGTAAGAGCATTCTTAATTAAATATTATGGGGACGCCACAGGGCAGGATATCAAAAATCCGCTTGATACCGTAACTACCAAAGACAGGTTCGGTCTTGTGACGATTGCCGGAGTGGATTATCAGATAGTGGATATAGGCTTGCGTATGTTGGAACCAAAGGAACTGTACGGATGCCAAGGCTTCCCGGATGATTACATAATTGACCGAGATTATGAGGGCAAGGAGTACCCAAGAAGTGAACAGGTCAGAAGATGTGGCAATGCAGTATGTCCCCCTATTCCGGCAGCTCTGGTAAGAGCCAATCTTCCGGAATTGTGTGTGGCTGAAAGAACACCAAATTGTCAGATTAACGAAGAACAGAGCGGACAGCTCAAATTTGCATAGGAGAGTATACGATGGGAAAAAGAAGACATTTAACACCAGCAGAGATAAAGGCACAATGTAAGGCTATTGCCAGGGAATCACGCATGGCAGATAGAACACCGTGGACTGCAATGGCAATCATGTGTAGCTATGTAATCATGAAATGCGAGGGCTTCAAAGGTCAGCGCATTTCAAAGATTGCAAATAAGGTAAATGAGATGGAAATGCAGTGGAAGGATGGAAAGGTTGATTTAAAGGAAATCAGCAATAAACTGTATGATAAGGCTGAATGGACTATTGAGCATAAGGCATACACAATGGATGATATTACTGCCAAGAAAGGATCTTATCAGTACTGGTTGGATAGTAAGCAGATTAATCCCCAAAATACGATAAATGAGCAAGCTACCAGGTATATGCTGTTTTTCTTCACAGCATTAATGGAAGAGTACGGATATGGAAAAGAACGGCTTACAAGAGTTGAGGAATACATGAATAAGCTTATGGTTGATTATCAGCAGGACAAGACAACAGTTAGAGGGTGGAATGAAGCATTATTAAAAGAAGCCGGTGTTGTTATGGAAATGCCGGTAGATCCTCTGACGCAGACAACCGGAAGTATGATGACAAATTAGCAGATGGGAGAGTAAGAAATGTTAAAAGTCGGAGACACAATAAAATGTGCAGATGCGGACGATATGATACGCACCATGCAGGAACTGGAGAAAGAAAACATAACCACCGACTTCATGTATGAAAAAGACGGTCAGAGTGGCTTGTGGTTGGAAGTAAAGCGGATTGGAGAGTGAGAGAATGAACGATTGTGCTAAATGCAAGGAAAAGTACACCTGTGAAAGAAGTACATTTTATTGTAAACCGGACAATGGGAGAAATGACAAGCCAATGAAGAAATTGTCGAAAATCATTAATGATATTTTGCAGGCAGAGGTTCCATCAAGGCAATTAAACAGGCATAAGCTGACTCCTTACGAATTTAAGGAATTGATGGCCTACTGGCAGCATTTGCATGAAGGTGGAAATCTACTTGTGCTTAATGGAAGATTAAAAGAGATACTGGAAAAATGTGGATTTGAGGTATTGCCGTTAGGTGATGATGGTGTAGGTTGGTTTGTAAAATAGCAAAGGAGAATGAGCATGAAAATAGTACAGATTGAAGAATCAGAAGTTATCAGTAAAATTTGCAATGATGTGAATGTGCTTAGATTAAAAGTGGATGATTATAGTATTTGTAATTTGCAGGACAAGTCAATCAAAGTCATAAAGCGTGATATGCAAAAGGAAGATGTAAAGTATCTGTATTTTGTGTTGGTTGAAGAATAGGAGAAAGAGCATGAAAGCATTTCAGTGTAGCACCTGTGCCAATCTGCAAATGGCAGATGATAAATGTATGTGCCATGTAGCACAGCCGGTACCGAAGTACAGAGATAAATCTGATAGGGAAGAATGCTTGAAAGCATACAAGCCACTTCCAGTAAGTGAGCAGTGGCATGAAAAATTTTATTGGGAATAGGAGAATGAGCATGACGGAGAATGAAAGAATGAGTATTAGCGGTCTATTGGATGTTTTGAACACAGGAATATCATTAAGCACATGCCACATGGAGTATACGATACAGAGCAATGTGCTTGAAGATTTGATTCTATATCTTGAAGAAATCCAACAGTACAGAGCAATCGGAACGGTGGGAGAATGCAGAACAGCCTATTCAAGAGGATATAACCAAGGCACCATTGACAGGGCAGAAGAACTGCAACAGTGCAGAGAATATGGCTACAACAAGGCTATTGATGATATGCAAGGCAATCTTATTCGGAATAGTCGGACAGAAGTTATTGACGGTGAAATTTGCTTGATTGTTACAGATAAAAGGATTAAGCAAATCGCAGAGGAAATGAGAGGTGCAGAATGAAGAAGAGAACACGAATTAAAACAGGAAATTCTTTAAAGGGCAAAAGATTATTCACTGATTTTGGTGGAATTTGCTATTACAAAGTTTTAAAAATATATGACTGGAAAGAATATTGTGCTAACGCAGTAACTCCAAGTGGTAGTCATTGGTTCGGACATTCAATGGCAAAAATTAAAACAGAAAGTGGAATTATTATGAAAATACCATTTATCGAACTTGCCATGCGGTCTACATACGCAGATACAGGAGAAATTGTTTTGAGATAGTGAGGTGTAACATGAAAGAATTTATTGAGATATTGCAATGTTTTTTATTTATTATTCTTTTTGCTATTGGACTTACTGTATATGCATCAGGATTTTTGTTGGCAGATTTAATAGTGGATTGGATTTTCAAAATAAAGGAGCGTAAAAAGAAATGAAAGAATTTATAGAAAAGCTGATTGGTAGGTTGGAAGAAGCAATGGAAAGGTACGAAGATGTTTCCTTCTTTGAAATGAACACAAACGGACATACACTTGATTTTGAATATTCAAATGGTAAGAAAGACGGAGTGAATGAATCAATAGAAATCGCCAACGAACTTGCAGAGGAATATAAGTTATTCGGAAATTCTGAACAGGTGAACTTGTCAGAAAATCTTACAGGTTGGATTCCTTGCAGTGAGAGATTGCCGGAAGTATTTGATAATGTGATTATTTGTACAAAGGAAGGTGGTAGGGCAATAGGACATAGGTGCCCTAATCAGGCTTTTGGAAGGTACTATGATTTGCACAGTATGCCTATTGATAATGTCATTGCATGGATGCCATTGCCTGCACCTTATCAGATAGTTTAAGCGTATTCGGATAAAAATTAAGATTTAGCGAGGTGAAAAATGGTAGTTGATTACAGAGATGTATTAAAGGCATGGGATGAGCAGAAACCACTAGGAAGAAGTGGTGGAAAGTCGTTTTGGTTAGCCATTAAAACAGCTATTGAAAAACAAATTCCAATAAAGCCGAGAATTGAAACCACAAAAGAAGTGCCAATCACTCATAATTTAGGCAGATTATTATATTTTTACTGCCCTAGATGCGGAAAGTTTCTTGGGGGAATATATGAGAATGACCCTAAACGTGGTGGTGGCATACACCCAAATATGCAAGGTTGCCATAGGTGCTTACAAGCTATTGATTTTGCGGAATGGCGAAATCATGAAGAAGGTGATTTAGTGTTAGAGGATTAAGTAGACAAATTGAAATTCGGAGGTAGAAACATGAACATAATAAGCATAGCAATAAAACTAATCATCTTCCTTCTGGGTGCAGCATTCGGCATTATCATAACCGAATACAACGCATCCGAGGACATAGCCAAGGCCTGTGATGATGCATACGAGGTGGGATATCTGAAGGGGAAGGAAGAAGCTTTACATAATTAATGAATTGGAGGGGCGATATGCGGAAGAGATTAATGTCATACAGTGATTACGGTATTACAGAAGATGAAGTACGGTACATAAAAGACTTCTGTCAAAATGCTGATGATGAACAGAAGAAATTAATTAAATATGCGTTGTCGGAATTGGTTCCGTATGTTGCTCCGTATGTATTTTATTCATTGGTGGACAACCTTTCCTATGAGGACATATGCGCTAAGAATTACCTCTACATAGGCAAGGGCGATTTTTACGGACACCGCAGACAGGGCATGGCTGCTATTAAGCGGTGGATGATTTTGTATGGTATATGGGAGATGTAAACCACCTATTTGTGGTTGGTGGTGGAAAGGATAGGGAAGAAATGAGCGATGAACACGTTGAAAAGATAATTATGGTAATTAAGCGTAGAAAGCAAATTGTAAATGCTATGAGAAAAATAATAAAAATGTTAGAGGTGGTAAGGAATAAGCAGATTGATTGATATTGATGATGAAAGATTTTGGGATATTATTTTTGATGAAGCGTGTGTTGAGGGAAATAAAGCAGAACGCATTAAAAACGAATTAGAAAATATTGTAGCCTTTGACACGGAAAAGGTTGTTGAGGAATTGGAAGAAAAAACGGATTTCTTAAAGGATTGCACGAAGTACGGAAACAAAGATTCAGAACAGCAAGAGAAATCATATTCTACGATGATGATGTATGAAATTGCTGATTTGGTGGAAGATTTGATTGATATTGTCAAGAAAGGCGGGGGGGGAATGAGAGAGATATTATTCAAAGCAAAAAGGATTGATAATGGCAAATGGATTGAGGGCTATTATTTCTACAATCCAAACATTGATAAACATTTTGTCCATAACTGGTTATCGGGTGGATTGGTGGAAGTTGATACAGACACCATCTGCCAATACACAGGTCTTACAGATAAGAACGGTAATAAGATTTGGGAGAATGATGTTGTCAGATTCGCAAGGAATTTTAGCAAATACAGATGGTCAGAAGGTCACAATTTTGAAGTTTACTTCAATGAATTTCTTTGTCATTTTGCTCTTGACGATGGTTATGGAAAAAATGGACAGTATGACAGATTTAATCTGACAGGAGCAAAAGCGAAGGATATTGAAGTAATCGGCAACATCTTTGACAACGCAGATTTACTGAAAGGAGAATAGCATGGATTGGAAAAATGCTTGCAGATTAAGATTGTTGGCAGACTTTGACGGTTCATTTTTTAATGAGCGTGATGAATTTATTGCACACCGATATTCTAATACATATTTCATTTTTGCTAATTGTGAAACGGAATTAGATGTTAAGTGCAAAGTGCTTGAATGGTTGTCAAGGTCAGCACACAAAGGTATTCCATATAGCCAAGAATGGAGAAATAAGAAGTTTAGAAAGTTTATGCTTGACGGAATAAATATATTTTTGCATACCGATTTCTCATTTGATGATATGGAAAAGATTTATACATATCTTGGTAATGCTTGCAATCATAAAAAGACTATTCGATTTATTGAAAGCGGTTATGATATGCAAGTTTTGACAGAAAGAATGGAGAGTGAATAGCATGAGCAAATGTGTTTTAGTTATGGATATGCCGAGTAGTTGTGATGAATGTCGGTTAGCAAGCCTTGTAGGAAGAAGTGAAGTAATGTGTGCTATTGATAGAATGGCAACAAGAAAATATGAGGACGCTTGCAAAGATAGACCAGATTGGTGTCCGTTGCATGAATTGATGCAGAAGAAAGACTTAAAAAACGCATTAACTATGACGGATTTTGGATGGATTGAAGGTTACAACGCTTGCATTGATGAATTGTTGAAGGGAGAGGAAGGATAAGATATGGAGTTAAAAGAATTGACCGAAAAAACGCTTGCACTTTTAGAAATCGAAAATACTGACGAGATGTCGAAACGATTATATGAAGTGGTAAGTAATAATAATATTCAGATATACGAACAGTTTTGCAATTTGATAGAAAATGATTTATCCGTTGATTGGTTGCAGAAAATATTTCAATATTACCAAGCTGACCGAAAAGAAAAGATGCAGGACTACACACCAAAAAGCCTTGCGGACTTTATGGGATTGCTTGCAGGAGATAGTGACACAGTAATTGATATGTGTGCAGGTAGCGGAGCATTGACAATTCAGAAGTGGAACAGAAACCATGATTTAAAATTCAAACTGTACGAATTTGATACAAATGTGATACCGTTTCTGTTATTCAATATGGCGGTTAGGAATATATCATGTACTATTTATCATGCGGATGTTTTACAGATGGATATATTCAAAGAGTATCAAATAACAAAAGGCGAGAAGTACGGAGTATTTAAGGAGGTATAAAATTGAGTACGGCTTTAATATCAAATCCACCCTATAACATGAAATGGACTTTGCCACCATTTGCACAGATACAACCAAGATTTAACGATTGCGAATTACCACCCGAAAGCAATGCAAATTATGCTTTTATTCTTACTGCATTACAATTGATAGATGATAAAGCGGTTTTCCTTTTACCTTGCGGAGTTCTGACAACGGATAATAAGCAGGAAAAGGAAATAAGGAAATATTTAGTAGATAAAAACCTTATAGAAGCCGTTATTACTTGCCCAGACAAGATGTTTGAAGCAACAAGTATTCCTACTTGTATATTGGTTTTTAATAACCATAAGCAGACAACAGATATTGCAATGATTGATATGCGACAGCAATACACAGTTGAACAAAGAGAGCAGAACGGACAGTTTGGCGGAGATTCTCATACAAAAAGAACTTATGTAAAAGAGATTAAGACTTTTTCGGCTGATGATATGAAAAAAGCAATTGATGCAATATCAGAAAAGCAAGAAATACCCGAATTTGCAAGAACAGTATCGCAACAAGATGTAATTCAAAATGATTATATACTTACTCCTGCTAGGTATTTGGCGTTTGAAGAAAGAGAAACACTACATAGAGATTATGCTGATATTGTGGCAGATTTGAACCGTACTATTGCGGACAAAAACGTATTAAAGCTTACAGTCAATGAAACAATAGCAAAAAGCCTTGGACTGTATGAATTTGGAATTATGCAGAAAGAAGCAAGAGAAAATGCCAAGGCTATGAATGACGGACTAGGAAAGTTGATAGGTTGTGAGATATTGGCAGACGATTATATATCTCTTACCAAAAATAAGAATGAAATAAAATTTGAAAACAGTAGCAAGGACAAGTTATCAACAATCTTTTTAAGCATATTGCAGATGTACAAGCAACACATTATATATCTGAATAACGAAGAGAACAGATACCTTGCAGAATTAAGGGATGCACTACTGCCCGATTTGATGAGTGGCAAATTAAATATTGAATAACGTGTACACAAAACCACACTCCACATACCTTAAAATAGTATTGAGAAACTATAGGATGTGGAGTGTTTTTGTTTTAGAGGAAAGGAGCAGATTTAATGGCAAAGGGCAAATATCAAGAGTGGCTAGAGCCGGAAGGTCTGCTTAAGATAGAGGGATGGGCTAGAGACGGCCTTACAGATGAACAGATTGCTCATAATATGGGTATTTCAGTGGCAACATTATATAACTGGAAAAATGAGCATTTAGAGATTTTAGAGTCCTTAAAAAGGGGTAAAGAAGTAGTTGACCGTATGGTAGAAAATGCACTTCTTAAACGTGCTTTAGGATATGAATACGAGGAAATATCAGAGAAGTATGAGATGGGTATTTTGACAGAGCGTAAGGTTACTAAAAAGCAAGTAGTCCCGGACACAACAGCACAGATATTCTGGTTGAAGAACAGAAAGCCTAGTGATTGGAGAGATAAACCAGAGGGAGAAACAGAGCAAGGAGGTATTACTATTGTCAACAACATACCAAGACCAGACAACAGTAAACCTAACTGATTTAATCGCTCCGTGCTACTATGATTTGCATTGGGATATATTGGACGGAAAGCATACTTACTACGATTTGTTTGGCGGTCGTGGTTCTGCCAAGTCCTCCGATATATCTGTTGAGATTGTATGGGGAATGATGAACGATGCTCAGAACGGAGAGTTTACCAATGCGGTTATTTTTCGTAAATATGCTGTAACCTTGCGAGAAAGCGTGTATGAGCAGATACAATGGGCGATTGATAGTTTGGAAGTGTCGGACTTGTGGGAAGCAAAAGTAAGTCCATTGCAATTTATATATAAGCCTACCGGACAGAAGATAATCTTTAGAGGATTGGATAAAGCAAAGAAAACAAAATCCATCAAAGCAAGTAAAGGTTATTTTAAGTACCTGTGGTTTGAGGAATTGGACGAGTTTGCCGGAATGGAAGAAATAAGAACTGTACAACAGTCTGTTTTGCGTGGTGGTAGTAAGTTTATAGTGTTTAAGTCATTCAATCCACCTATAAGTCGCACAAACTGGGCGAATGCGTATGTTGCAGAGCCAAGGGAAGATAGTTATAGACTTCATACAGATTACACTATGATTCCGGTTGAATGGTTAGGACAGCAATTTATAGACGATGCAGAACACTTAAAGGCTACCAATGAAAGAGCATACAATCACGAATACTTAGGCCTTGCTGTTGGACTTGGTACAAATATATTTGAATTACTGGAAATTCGTACTATTACGGATGATGAAATCAATACATATCAATCCATTTATCAAGGACAGGACTGGGGATGGTTTCCCGACCCAAAAGCATTTATCCGAGTTGCTTATGTGCCTAATAAAGAACAAGTTATATTGTTGGATGAATTAGGTGGCTGCAAGATCCGAAATGCGGAAATGGCAAGGCAGATTAAAGAAAAAGGATATGATGATTACTCTATCTGTTGTGGTGTAGACGAAGAAGAAAGCATTATTGACTTTAGAGATGCAGGGCTTCCGGCAAGGAAAGCAATAGTCACTCCGGGAAGCCGAAAATATACCTTTGAATGGTTACAGTGCAGAACATTAGTTATAGACCCGGCACGAACACCTAAAGCATACAATGAGATTATCAGTTATGAGCATGAGGTTGACGGAAATGGAGAAGTGATTGCAGATTACCCGGATGGTAACGACCATTGGATAGACTCGCTTAGATATGCGACAAGTCCGTTATCAATGCGTAGAGGAGAATCAGCATAATGAGTATTATATCAAGGATAAAAGGGTGGTTTAATATGATTTTCAGAAGTAAAGCCAAGGAAGAATTTAACATTGAGCCGATTATTTCACAGAGCATGGAAGATATGATTCAGAAGTGCTTTTCTATCTACCAGGGTAAGCCGTATTGGTTGGATGATGCAGACCATATTAAGACAATAAATTTTGCCAAGGCTGTGTGTTCCGAAACTGCCAGACTTGCAATGCTCGGCACGAAGATTACCATTGACGGAAGTGCAAGGGCTGTATGGCTACAGGAGCAGATTGACAATATATACTTCAAACTCCGTGATTGGGTAGAATATGGTTGTGCATACGGTACTGTTATCCTTAAACCAAACGGAAAAGGGATTGATTTGGTAACTCCTAACAATTTTATGATTACCGACTACGAAAACGGAGAAATCAGCGGTGTTGTATTTGTGAATCGTGAGGTTGTAGGAAAGAAGTATTACACCAGATTGGAATACCATAGATTCATTGAGGATGTATACGCAATCACTAACCGTTGCTATGTGGGTGATACAGAAAACGATACAAGCAAGCGAATTGATATTGCTAAAACTCCTTGGAGTGATTTAGCAGAAGAATCATTTATACAGAATGTGGACAGTCCTCTTTATGGAGTGTTAAAAATGCCACATGCAAACAATGTAGATGTGGATAGTCCTATGGGATTGCCTATTTTCTCTGATGCAATTGAGGAACTGAAAGACCTTGATATTGCATACAGTAGAAATGCAAAGGAAATCTTGGATAGTAAGCGTACTGTATTGCTTGATTCTGACAGATTACTTCCTAGCGGTGGAAAGGTTGCACAGACAGGTGCTTATTTTGACAGACAGCGTGAATCAATGGGCTTGCCGGACTATGTAAAGAACGTATACGGCAACGGACATGAGGACTTCTACCAAGAAATCAATCCACAGCTTAACACAGATACACGTCTGAGCGGCGTAAATGCCCTTTTAAGCCAAATTGGATATAAGATTGGATATTCTAATGGGTATTTTGTTTTCAACGAATCTACAGGCATACAGACAGCCACAGGGGTAGAAGCAGAACAGCAGAGAACCATTCAGTTTATCAAAGATGTGCGAGACAAGGTAGAGGGATGTCTTGACAGAGTAATCTATGCGCTGAATGTGTTTGCTGATTTATATAATTTATCTCCTGTTGGCGCTTATGAAATCACATTCGACTTTGGGGATATAACTTACGATAGGGAAGTCGATAGACAGCGTTGGTGGGGATATGTAGTATCTGGCAAGGTTCCGGCATGGATGTACTTCACGAAGTTTGAAGGGCTTTCTGAGGAAGATGCGAAAGCAATGGTGGAAGAAGCAACACCCAAACAGCCTACATTATTTGGAAGTGAGGAATAGAATTGTTAACCCCGGACAAATTATTACACATAAGCGAAGGAGCCGAAGAAATAGCAGAAAGTCTGCATTCCGATATTGTAAAAAGAATAGTAAATCGGATTTCGCTCCGTATTGGTAGAGGAGAGGATTATATTCTGACAGCGCAGGACAAGTGGCAGATTGAGAACTTGCAACAAGCAGGATATTTGTTGGAAGATATTCAGAAGGATATTGCTAGGGCCACCAAACTACAGCAGAAGGAAATCGCTGAAGCTATGGAGGATGCCGGGGTAAGAACCTTGAGCTATGATGATAGGATATATAAAAGGGCTGGGCTGTCGCCATTACCACTCATGCAGTCGCCGGAGCTTATAAGACTGATGCAGAGGAGTTACGAAGCTACCTTGGGAGAATGGGCGAACTTTACCCGCACAATGGCAGACGAATCACAAAGGCTTTTCATAAGTGAATTGGATAGGGCGTATGCGTTGGTTTCCACTGGTGCATTGTCTTACACGGAAGCTGTAATGGAGATAGTGAATAATATTGTTTCTGATGGTGTTGTAGTTAAATATCCATCTGGCAGAAAAGATACTATTGAAACGGCCACCTTACGAGCTGTCAGAACAGGTATATCGCAAGCTACAGGACAGATTCAGACAGCAAGAATGGATGAAATGGGCGTGGATTTGGTGCTTGTGTCCTCTCATTTGGGTGCCAGACCGTCGCACCAGGCATGGCAAGGCAAGGTTTACAGCAAAAGCGGACGGAATGCGAAGTATCTTTCATTCAGACAAGTAACAGGCTACGGAACGGTTGAGGGATTGTGCGGTGCTAATTGCCGCCACAGTTTCGGTCCGTACTTTGAAGGCATGGATAACCCATTCGAACAGTACGATTCAGAAGAAAACCGTAAGCAATACGAAAAGGAACAGTACCAGCGTACACTGGAGAGGAGAATACGAAAGACAAAAAGGGAAGTCATGGGTCTAAAGGAATCAGTTGACAGCATGGAGGACGAACGAGCAAAACTAAATGCTGAAATTGCCTACCAGCGTAAATGCGATTTATTAGCAAAGCAAAATGCGGCATACAAGGACTATTGCGAAAAAAACGGTCTTAAGCCGTTACAGGACAGGCTGAATATTGCACGGTGGAACAGGCAACAAGCGGCGGCCGCTAGGGGTGCTGCGAAGAGGTATGAGAATGCAAAAGTAGTATATTACGGCGATGGTATTCCTAAAGATTGGAAAGCAATAGATGTATCTAAGGACAATGCCGTGTTAAATGCGAATCCTAACAGAGGAAAAGAGGGATATGATAAGAACTGTCCGAACTGTGCTTGTGCTTATGAATTACGCAAGAGGGGATTCGATGTTGTTGCTAGGCCGTATGTAAGTGGCGGAAGCCATCATTTAAATGTTAACCCGTGGGAAGCGTGGGTAGATACTAAGCCGCATGATATACATACGCAAAGTGAACTGTTAGAGTATGTACAAAAATTTGAAAATGGTTCGAGGTTTGGTATAGCATATGCGCACGAAAAATTAGGTGGTCATGTAATTGTTGGCGAATACATAGACGGCAAATTGATTTTTTATGATGCACAAAAAGGTGTTCGGATTGATAATCTTGACTTTGATAGTATTTATGGTGTAAAATTATGGCAAACAAACGGACGTAAATTGTCTGATAGAGGACGTACATCATGTGAAAGAAGGTGACTATATGAATCTTAAAGAAATTTGCAAAAATGCCTGTAAACTATTAGAAGAAGATGGATTTCATGGTCTATATCTGATTTTAGATATAGGTGATTCGTTAGTGTGCTATG
>JAZNMO010000098.1:0-25291 GCA_045579665.1 Lachnospiraceae bacterium | reverse complement strand
AAAAAATGACTGTTTAGGTACATACCAAATAAGCACCCCTAGAAATAACATTACAGTAACTTTTCATAGCAGGATGTAATCATATAAAGATTTTCTCTTATAAAATCTAGGTGAAGTATATTTTATTTTCTAGTTTTAACTTTTATATTACTTTTAGGAACCCGCAAGCCCAGTATTTACAATGCTTTGCGGGTTATTTCGTGGAAAGATTTTCTGTATTTTGTGGAACTTTTTTCTTGATTTCGTGGAATTTTTTTCTGATTTGGTGGAAGTTTGTTCTGTCTTTTGGTGGAAATTTATTCTGATAATCAGGAGTGAAGAGTATCTGCAAGATATGCTACCATAAAATTCACATAAAATAGAAAAACTACCCCAAGTTAGTTTACATTTGCTATGAGTGAAGGGGGGAAGGATTTCATTTGGTGGAAAGATTTTCTGTTATTTGGTGGAAGTTTATTCTGTATAAAAATGGTATTTGCAGCCTCATTTTATGGTTGAAAATGAGCGAAATCAGATAAAAATGAGTTTGACAGAAATCGAATATGCACTAATTAGAACGAATAGAAAGCAAAATCTTTCCCTTTTACTTTTATTTGGTGGAAGAATATTCTCTAAAATGACTTCTGAGGTCAAAAAGTGGAAAACATCGTAAAAATCATGGCTCGGAGAACTAAAAATCCAGAAAAATGACTTACACAGTCATCATTTGGTGGAAGTTTATTCTGTATTTTGCGTAATAATTTGAGTAAAAATAGCTGTTTTAGAATGGCATATCTAAGAGGTAGGGAGAGAGAAGGAGAAAAAGAGAGGAAAAATTCCTATTTGGTGGAAGTTTATTCTGTGATTTAGGAAATATGAGTTGCTCACAATGACAAAAATAGAACATACAATCGAAAATATGGTCAAAAAATTTTTTTGAAATTTATTTGGTGGAAGAATTTTCTGTTTCTGAAAAATATCGCATGAAGAGATGTTGAATTTCTGCGATTCAAGAGGGGAATAGTACGAATCAAATATTTATTTGGTGGAAGTTTATTCTGTTTCCCACACGTTTTTGGTGCGAAACGGTCTTTGACATTTCCACCAAATAAAGGTAGAATGTATTATGTAAAGCAGTAGAAGGAGGAAGCCGAGAATTAGCTTGGTGAATTACGTATGAACAAATATGTAAAAGATGCTTACTATGACTGCATTTTGGTTACTTGTGATGGTAATATGTGGTATTTTTACAAGAACCTAGCTCGTAAGCCAAGAGAGGTTATGTTTATTGATAATACATCGCCTATGATTGCAAAAGCGCAGATAGATTATTGCAAGGCTAATCGCAAGCAGTATGTGGAAAAGGCAGAGGATCAGGAAGCGATTAAGTCGTGGATTAAACAGGACAATGTAGCTTATGCAATTAGTATTAATGCGATATCTGGTGAAGAAGCAGAGAAAATCGAAGCAGGTAATAAGGGCCAGCAGCATTGGGGAGAGATTGTAAAGAAAACACCTAATGCTATCGTCAAGTATCATAATGCGATGAATGATATTCGTTTTACTGGATTTAATGAATCTGATTATGATGTATTTATGACGCTTCTGAGTTTCATTAAGAATAAAGAGACGGAGACGATTATTCTTACGTTTGGTCAGTTAAAAGAGGTTATGGGCTGTAATATTACCGCTATTGATACTTTCGTTGATAAACTGGATCATATGTATGATCGCTTAGGTTCAGTTAAGTGTCGTATCGAGTCAAATGATAAGATTGTACGATTTACAGTATTTCCTACATATACGATTGATAGAGAGAACCAAACACTTGCGGTTCAGGTGCATGAAAGCTTCAAGCATTTATTTAATCATATTCAGTCGAACTTCACAATATTCGAGATTTCGGAATTTATCAGACTGGTTGGTAAGTATAATAAGATTTTATATATGCACTTGAAGCAGTATAAGAATGGTGATGGCTGGTGGTATGTTTCTGTGGAGGATTTCCGTGCAATCATGGATATTCCGGATACCTATACAAACAGAGATGTTATGAGTAAGGTGATTAAGCCATGCGTTGCGGAGCTTGCATTGTGTTTCCCGAATCTTGAGTGTACACCGATATATGCCAAGAAGAAGGGTAAGCCGGTAGAAGCATATAAGTTCACTTTCACGCCACAGTCGAGAATGCTTGGTCAGCAGAGATTTACAGATAATGAGAGCCTGGCGGATTATGCGCAGACGAATATGAAAGCTGTTGAAAAGAAGGAAGAGGCATTTATTAATGCCACTAAGACGCCGAAGTCAAAGAATAAGTTCAATAATTTCGAGCAGAACGAGTATGACTACGAAGCATTAGAAAAAGCGATTATAGCGAATTAGAGATGGGAACCGAAGGGTTCCTATTTTTGTGGGACAAGGTAGATAGTAAATAATGTAAATAGAGGCCCCTCAAATCCACATAAAATAAGGGTTTTCTCAACCTAAAAGTGAGTATTTTCAGACTCAAAAATGAGGAATATCGTACCGAAAAATGAGAATTATCTGACGGGAGATGAGGAAAATCTGACTCAGAGAGATGGGGGAGCTAACAGAGCAGGAAATTTGATGATGGGGAGAGGATTTTATTTTTTCATAACCCCGCTATTTATAAGGCTTTTGAGACATCCTAATATAAAATAAATTAGAAAAGTATTGATTAGATAAACGCTAATAAGTAGTGAATGAAAGCTAATAGATATAGGTATAAGTGAGTGAACATTTTTATAATGAGTTAGAAGAAATGAAACATAGTATGAAGAGTTACAGTATATTATAAATTTGTAATACATTCAGATAATGTGATGCTAAACATTGAAAATGCACAAAAAAAGAATTATAATATCTAATATAATTTAAAAGTTAATAAGAGCTAAAACATAAAACTATAGGGACATCAAATGTCAGCCAGTTGTACTGTAAACAAGGCAGTGTGGTTTGCTAGCAACTTGAAGCAAACTCATACTGTTTTTTTATTAAGATAATAAAATTTAGAATGACATTTAGTGTCAATGCAATGAGGTAAAATAGATGTAAAAGAAATAAGGAGAATTAGGGAATGATAAACAGAAATTCATATGATGAAGTTATTGAAAAGATGAGATGTATTTGTGCCAATCACTCAGGGTGTGATTTTGAATCTTCATTTAAACAAGTAAAAAATATCAAGGATAATTTCGATATTAAACTTATGTTAGTGGGACATTTTAGTGCTGGAAAAAGTGCGTTGCTTAATGCATTGATAGGAAAACCTAATTTCCTTAAAGAATCTCAAGAACCTCAGACAGCAATAGCTACAGAGCTAATATATGATGAAAACGAATCAGCATATGCATATGATGAGGATGGAAATAGAGAAGTTTTGGATGTGCAAAAAGAATATACCACTAATATTTGCAATCGTATAGAATATAGGTTAAATTCTCCTGCATTGAAAGAAATATGTGATTTTACTATTGTTGATACACCCGGATTTGATGCAGGAATAGAAGCTCATACAAAGGCATTAGCCAGTTATATAGGAATTGGGTCTGCATATTTGGTTGTTATAGACCAAGAAAAAGGTGGTATAGACCAAACCACATTGGATTTTATTTTAGAGATTTCAAATTATAGTAAGCAAATTGCAGTATTAATTAATAAGTGCGATAAGATTACTGCTGAAGAAGCAGAGAGTATTGCTGAATCAGCGAGGTTTACATTGTCAATGCATGGATTACAATATAAGGTATTTACTGCATCGAAAAGGGATGCTGACATTACCGAAAAATTAAAATCAATCATTTTATCTTTTAATGCGCAAGCCGCTTTTGATAATATGATGTTAAAGCAAATAAAAACCGAATTGTTCAGTATTGAAAAGATATTGCAAGTCACAAAAAAGAAATTGTATTTGGATACATATGATTTGGATTACAATATTGAAATGTATTCAAGACTTGAAGAACAATTATCAGGTACATTTGATAAAAAGAGAGATGAAGTAGCAAAGGAGCTTGATAAGTCAGTTCAAGAAGTTGTTAATTTGATTAGGTCATCCTTAGTTTCTAATGCGGATTCTGTTGCAGAGGCATTGCTTAGTGGAAACCAAGTTGCGGCGGAAGCAATTATTATTGAGACTATACGTCCGATTATGTTATCTTCTATGAAAAATATCAGTACAAGACAAATTGATAGTGTTACAGATGCGCTTGATTTTACTGGTATGATAAGTGAATCTGATAGTATTGATTTAGCTGATGTGGCGATGAATCTAGCTGGAAATATTAAAAATTTGATTGAGCAGGGGATGTTTGAAACTAGAACAATTTCAGACATTGAAAGTTCTAATAAAAAGAAAAATATATATCGAGCACTTACCGGTATTGTTGCCATTGCAACGAATGTAGTTGCACCTTGGCTTGAAGTAGTAATAATATTGGCTCCTGATATAGTAAATCTAGTACAAGGTATATTTGGTGATAGCGATGTTGATTTGGCAAAGCGCAGGTATATTAATAATGTTGTACCTCAAATTATGAATAAAGTATATCCGCAGATTAAGCAGAATGTTGAAACAACAATAAATTTAGTAATTGATGAGTATGAAAATATGCTTAAGGATAAGATTGAGGAAATAAAAAATAACATTATTGATGCACAAAATATGAGAAAGAAAAAGATAGAAGATTTTGAAACCTATAAAGCAACTCTTTCAGAGGACTTAGGTATTGTTCAACAAATACTTTGTGAAATGAGGTGAGATAATGGCATTGGATTATATGAAAATTAATGACTATATCAAGATGGTTAAAAGGATAGAGGAATCTTTAGATAAACATCAAGAACTGTTTGATCCAGAAAAGTTGATAGAATTTAAACAGGTTACTTCATCTTTAGAGCAGAATATAGAAATGGCTAAGAATGCATCTAGAAAACTTAGTATAGGAATAGTTGGTGCAGTAAAAGCGGGTAAATCCTCATTTCTTAATGCTTGTATTTTCGATGGAGAGAATTATTTGCCTAAGGCGGCTACCCCTATGACAGCTGCACTTACAAGAATTACATATTCTGATACACCTAAAGCTATTATTCATTTTTATACAAGTGAAGATTGGGAAACAATTGAAAAACAGTCAGCTATGTATGATGAAGCTTTACAGAAAGAATATTCTGAATATAGTGAACGAATTAATGTTATGAATTCTCAATCAACTTATGGATATACACCAGTGATGAGTTTGGAGGAATTTGAGTGTAATTATAAGTGTAAATCAGAGAACCAGCGTGGTGCCAAGGAATTGACTAGAATGGCGATTGACCCTACATTAATGGATAAGTTGGGGAAAGCAGACGAAATAGATGGGGATATCATTGCAAAACTTAATGATTATGTGGGGGCAAATGGGCGTTATACACCAATTGTGAGTTATGTTGAATTACAGGTTAATAATCCTTATGTAAAAGATATGGAAATTGTGGACACTCCGGGATTAAATGATCCTATAGTGTCTAGAGGAATCAGGACAAAACAATTTTTGCGCTCTTGTGATGTTGTATTGCTTTTATCACCATGTAGTCAATTTATGGATGCGAGAACAGTTAATCTTATGGCGAGCAGTTTACCTAATGCTGGAGTTCGAGAAATTCTAGTTGTTGGTAGTAAATTGGATTCTGGAATATTGAATGAAAGTGTTGATGATTTTGCTTTAGCATACAAAAAAGCATTAAGTAGTTATAAAACGCAATTTGTAAAGAATTTATCCCAAGCAAAAAGCATGGGAAAGCATTTAGATATACTGGATAAGATGAGTGTTGATAAGGTTCTTTTTGCATCTTCCACTTGTTTTGTAATAGACCAGAAGCAGAAAAAAGGTGAAAAATTGGATGCAATAGAGCAGAAAGTGTATGATAATTTGCATTCCGTATATCATAATTTTGATGATAAATATCTCGCATCATTAGGTGGGATAAGTAAAGTAAAAAATGCATTAAATGACGTGTTAAACAGGAAGATAGATATTATTGAAGGCAAAAATAGTGATCTCCTAGAAAACACGAGAATTAATCATCTGCGCATTCTTGAAAAGATTTTACAGGAAACTGTTTCGAGTCGTTCAAAACTTGAAACAACTTCAGCAGAAGAACTAAAACAGAGAACAAATAATATTAGAGATATAATAGATTCTTCGAGAGAAAAGCTTATGCATATTTTTGATATGGCTATTATCAAGTGTGATGAAAAAGTTCAACAGATTATACCTCAGTTAACGGTAGAAATGGGTCAGCATCAGAAAATAGCAGTGAGTACGTCTACTCGACAAGAACATGATACAGTAAGTGTTGGTTTGTTTGGATTGAAAAAAGAAGTGATTCATTTTACTGTTACTGATAATTCAGCGGATACATCTTCTGTCATAGAAAATGTACAATCATATTCAGCTAAATGCCATACATATGTGAATAGTGAATTTAAAAATATATTTAACAAGGAAGAATTTGCTCAAAAAATTAAAGATGTAGTGTTAAATGCATTTAATGTAAGTCAAAAAGATTTTGATGAAGATGAAATATTGTTACCATTACAAAATGTATTGGCAAGAATATCAATTCCGCATATTAAATTTGATTATACGCCATATATTGATGAGATTGAGACAAGATTCAAGAGTGGTTATGCAAAGAATGAAGAAATTCATCAGTTGACAAATTTACAGAGTAGGTTATTGAATCAAATAGAAGTTGAAATATCTACACAACTTGTAAATGCATTAAATGAAATTATAAAAACTTTAAAAACACAGTCGGTTAATTTTGCTGATAGAATTGAAAATGATTTCTGTAACGAGTTGAAGAAATTAAAGGGGCAAGTAAAGGAAAGAGAAAGATATATAGAGGAATATCATAAGTTTGCAGAAAGCATACGTAAGATGAAAACTGAAATGTCGACAGTCTAGATGTTTTCGCATTGTAAAGATGTCTAACTGTAAGTTTGTAGCTAGACATCTTTATTATTTTGGAAGGAGTGTTAGGATGCCATTTGAGGTTGAAATAGAAGATGAAATAGATTTAGATGCATTGTTTGAAGATGTAGCTGTTCCCGATTCAAATATGTACATTGCTGATGAAAATAAGGCGATAGAATTGATTGCGGAGTTGATAAATAACAAATCAAACACATCGATTTACCTACAAAAGAAAATTGAAAATAGAATTAATCAGTTATTTTCATTATTCGCTGAAGTTACAATTGAAAACGAAATGATGTACTATGAACGATTTATGGATTTGTGTTCTAGGCTGTCGGAAAGACAAAAGATTAAAAAAATACAGGATAAAGTAGTTGTTAGTTTTGGCGGTAAGGTTAGTGCAGGAAAATCTAAGTTTATTAATACAATATCAGGTATTGGCGATAAGTTACCTGTTGATCAGCAGACAACTACTGCGATACCTACTTATATTATAAAAGCTAAAAATGATGAAGTCCATGCAAATAGTGTTTATGGGTATTCTACCGAAATATCAACAGAAGCTTTGAATGCTATGGCTCATGAATTTGATACTGTTTATGGAATTGGGTTTCCGGCATTTGTGGATAGTATAATAATATCCTCAAGCCAATATATTTTACCAGAAGAAGTAGCTTTATTAGATACTCCAGGGTATACAAAATTTGATGTTATGAGTGATTCTAAAAAAATACAAACTGATCGAGAAAAAGCATATGAACAGTTAAGTGTTTCTGACTATCTAATATGGTTGATTGATATTGATAGTGGCGCTATAACTGAAGACGATATACAATTTATTGAAACCTTAAGAATAAACACACCGATATTAATTGTATTTACAAAAGCTGATTTGAAATCAGATAGTGAAATAAAGCAAATTATAGATGTTGCCAATGATACCATAAGTAAAACCTCTATAGATTGCTTTGGTATTACGGCATATTCAGCAAATCTTAAAAAAGAATTTGGTATGAACGTAATTCCTAAGTTTTTGAATTATACTATAAGTGGTAATGTAAGAAATAGTGATATAGCGGGTGAATTTAGGCATGTTGAAAAAGATATGAGAAGTTCGGTTGTTAAGGCGTTGGAAAATTCAAAAAATACTGCCCAGCATCTTTTTGCTTATATTTCAAACTCAGATAAGATAATGGAAATTAGGTCATTAGCTCAGTTATGGGGAAAAGCAAATCAAGAAAGTTATATGCTTGAAAAGTTATTAAAGCAATATGATGAAATTGTTAGAAGAATTAATAAAGATATAAATAAGTTTTTTATGGAAGGATAGTGAATGTAATGACAGAAACATCAAGATATATGGCTATTCTTGCAAATGTTATGCAGAATAAAATTATTTCTGAATCTGATTTCGATAAAGAAAAATATAATAAGTTATACTTTATGATTCATTCGGAATTAAATAATTAGCTTAGGAAATCTATGTATCCATATTCTTCTGATATTATACAAAAAGTTGAAGATATGATGGATGCGATGGAATCTTTGTACATTTGCCCAGAGATAATTGGGAAAAAATGTATGCTTGTTTCTAATCATATAACAACGCACATTTTTAGTGTATGTAAAGATTTATTTTTAGACCAGAACTACATATCATTATTCCGTAAATTATATACTCAAATTCCAATTATTATTGTTGATGATGACGATGATAACAATATAGAGATCTTGAATTACGCAAATGCAAGGGTTAAGTTGAGTTTTAATGAATTTAAATTTCTTGTTATTGAAAGTGGAAAGAAAAAGATTGCTTTAAATAAGATTGTTCAGTTTGTAGTCGTAAAGACAAAACTGAAGGATTCACAATTATGCATAATAGCTGATAATATATACGCAAACGCAGAGAAAATTTTTGGAAGAGTTATATCTCATAAACTTGCATATGTAGATGAAGAGGGTGTTAAAGCTATTGCAAAAAGATATTTAAAAGATTTCACAGCTTTATTACTGAGTGATGAAGTAAAGATGAGTTCAGCAAATAATGAAGCAATTAAGGATTATAGATGTATTAACTTTGAGAGTATTAGTGATTTTGTTAAAAATGAAGTTTTTCCTGTTTTATATGGATTTTTTGATGAGTTTTTGTCTGTTGAAACCCAGATTATGGATTATTACGAAAAACAATTAATACAATCTAAAAGCGTTGTCAAAGAGGTCGTCGGAGACATAGTAAGACTTGGAAATAGCGATGATTTAACTTTACAATCTATACGTACTATTGAAGAGATGCGTGAAAAAAAATTAAAAACAGAGTCGAAGGAGATAAATAAAGTCTTAAAAAATATTGAAGATATGATAGTAGATATTTCAGTAGACTTAGAAGATAATTATATTACGGGAAAAAAAATCCCACGCTATACAATAGATGATATTTTTGAATCTTTTTTCAGATGTCAGAGTTTTAGCGGTGGATTAGGTAAGAAAATATTATCTCGGATATATTCGTATGAATATGACAATTATGAATTAATAGCTACATATGTTCAGGCTGTTTCAGGGAAAAATATAAAGTATGATGCAATAGAAATTGATGATATAGAATGGGAAAAGGCTAAAATGTTAATAAGTATTTTAAATCCTGAGAAAATTCCCTTAGTCACTTTAAAATCATACATTGATATATTGGGAAAACGTTGTATCTCTGGAAAAGAATTATATGCAAAATCGTTACTATTTACTGATTCAGAGAAAATTGAAATTCTACAAGATAGCTTTAATAGAGGTTATGAAACAGCAGGAATGGAATTGCTTGATATGTATAAAAAAGGTTATAGAACTGTGAATTTAATATCACTTGTCAATTCATTAGTTCCAGAGGCATGTATGATATTGGCAGAACGCAATATGAGTGGATATAAGAGCAAAAGACGTTATGCTGACTTAACTGATAAAGAATTTACATACTATAAAATAGCTGCATCAAGACAATTTTTACCAGCAATAGGAAAAATTGTTGATGTTGTTTTTGAATCAAGATTTTCACAAGGATTTCAGATACCGCTTGATGATATCGACAATGAGAAATATGCTGAAATGATTAGTAATGGACATGAAATATGTCGCCTATGTCAATTTTTGATTGGAAAGATGTACCAAGTTAACCATTATAGTGAGATTTTGGGTATTATTTTGTTTAGTATAAATGAGGATTTATCGGGCTCAATGAATCTGTTGTCTAATGCAAATAGCGCATTGGCCTATTATTGTAAAGGGAATATGTATGAGTTTGGTGGTGGTGTGTCAATTGATTTGGAAAAAGCGATAAAGAATTATGAGGAATCAATAAGTAAAGGTATGCAAGGAAGGGTTGAAAGAAGATTGGCTGCCTGCTACTCCAAATTAGAACGTTACTCTTATGAGAATAATAGAGATGATTATTATCAACCGACTAGAAGTTATAGTTCATCTTATACATATACTGGTTCATCAACTTATAATGATGGATGTTTTACTCCTAATACAAAAATTTTAATGGCTAATGGTACATATTGTGAAGTTAAAGACATTAAAGTTGGTGATTATGTTATGATTTTTGATCATTATAACGGAGCAATCGGTTCAGAACAAATAGTTGCTAATGTGCATGATGTTTCAGGGAAAGATTTATTTGATGTAATAGAAGTTATTTTTGAAAATGGTATTAGTTTAAATATTGTTAAATCACATGTCTTATTTGATTTGACAATTGGTAAATACGTTTGGATAGATGCAGACAATGTTGTTAAGTTCGTAGGTCATGAATTTGTTTTGTACGAAAAAGAAGAAATAGTTGGTTACAAGATGGTTGATTATAATGTTGAAATAAAAGAAACGGAGTATTTTGTACCGATTAGTAAAATGCATTTGAATGTTTTTGCAGAGAATGTACTCACAATGCCACCAACATTAATCACTACTAATATGTTTAAGGTGAAAAGTGACCTGACATACGATTTAGCAAATGTAGATATGTGCGGTATTACAAGTTATAATGAGATTTCATCAATAGTTACACAAGAGGAATACAATGATTTGCCATGTAAATATCTCAATGCAGTTTTGTTTGGAAAAGAAATAGATGTTAATGATTTCAAATATGCTATTTCTTTGTATAGAAATCATAAAAAATATTTAGAAATAGGAGATTGAGTATGTATGGATAAACAATCAAAAATCTCTCGTACGTTGGATCTGTACGTCCGCTTTTGTGAAGGAAAAACAATAAATAAATCAGAAGAAGCTCGGAGATTTGGTGTGGACGAGCGTTCAATCCAACGTGATATAGACGACATTAGAGCTTATTTGGATGAGCAGAGTGTTCAAAAAGCCGGGGACAATAGAGATATTGAGTATGATAGAATAAAAAAAGGTTTTGTTATGCTCGGAGCAGAAGGCTCTATGATGACTAATAGTGAGATATTGGCTGTGTCTAAGATACTTCTTGAGAGCCGTGCATTTACAAAACGTGAACTTAAGTCCATTCTTGATAAGCTGGTAGAGGGATGTGTTCCTCTAAAGAATATGAAGCTTGTTAGTGAGTTGATTTCTAATGAGAAGTATCACTATGTAGAACTAAGTCACAAAGAGTATATTCAGGATAAACTGTGGGATATTGGCTCAGATATTCATGAGCAAAACTTAGTTTCTATTAGATATTCCCGAGCAAATGCTCCGCGCGAATCTATTAAGAGAACGATAGAGCCGATATCAATCATGTTTTCAGAATATTATTTTTATCTGAATGCTTTCATTGTTGAGAAAGACGATGATGGTAAGTATGTTCATAAGTATAACTATCCTGCGATTTTTCGAATTGATCGAATAAAGAATTATAAGCATTTGGATGAGAAATTCAGAGTGTCATATACAAATCGGTTCGAGGAAGGAGAGTTTCGTAAGAGAATTCAGTTTATGTATGCGGGAAAGTTGCAGAATATCAAATTGAAGTTCTATGGTGATAATCCCGAGCCTATTTTGGACAGGCTCCCAACAGCGAGAATACAAGAACAGTATGAGCATGAATGTGTAATTGAAGCAGAGGTATATGGAAAAGGATGCTTGATGTGGCTTCTGTCTCAAGGGAATAAAGTAGAAATATTAGGCCCAGAAAGTTTAAGAGAAGAGATGAAGCAAATACTTAAAGAAATACTTGAAAGGTATCAATAAAAAATTTGTGGAGGGATAGATGATGGCTGAAATAAATCCGAATGATGTTTTGGCAATACTTAAAGAGGTTTTGCCTTTGGTAAAGCAGGTTTCAAGAATGCATGGTGTAGTACACAAAAGAGTAGATGCTGAAATTAATGGAATGAAGGGTTTTTTGGTTTGGGATTTTATATTGTATAATGAAATTACATTTGATGATATGGAAGGTAATATTTTTTCTTTTTTTAATTCTTTTTCAGACGAGGAAACAGAAATAGAATGGAATAAGCTCGTCAAAATGTATAGTTTAAGATAGGAACTTGCATTGTACCGAGTAAAAAAGGAGTGTTTATGGTAACATTTATACCTCCATACATGGGAGAAGAAATAAAAAGCAATGCAGAAAAAAAGATGTATGATGTTCTGCAAGAGTTGAATATGGAAGACACCTACATACTTCATTCATTAGGGCTTCCAAAGCATCAAAGCAAAATATACGGTGAAGTAGATTTTGTGGTTGTATGTAAAAGAGGAATAGCATGCCTTGAAATAAAAGGCGGACGTGTTGAATGTCGAGATGGAAAGTGGTTTTTTATTGATAGATATGGCACGGAACGACAGAAACCGGAAGGTCCTTTTGCACAAGTTACCGGAAATATGTTTAGCCTTTTGACAGAGATTAAATCCAAGTTTTCAAATAATCCTCATGTGAAGAATATTCTTGTTGCATGTGGGGTCGTATTTCCTGATATAGAGTTTAAGTCCGTTTCTCAGGAGATAATTCCGGAAATTGTATATGATAGCAGGACGGATAATATTACGGATTATGTTAATGGAATATTTGACTATTGGGAAAAACGGCAACACAGAGAACCTGCCAAGCTATCGCCAGCAGATGTAAAAGATATTGTGAATTATTTGAGAGGCGACTTTTCTTTTATACCTACATTAAAGGATCGTCTTGATACTGTGGAAAAGAGACTTATTCGTCTTACAAATGAACAGGCGCAAATAATGAATGCCCTTGGGATGAATTCACATCTGTTGATTGAAGGAAATGCTGGTACCGGAAAGACTTTATTGGCCGTGGAATATGCAAAAAGATGTGCGGAAAAAGGAGAACGAGTACTGTATCTTACTTTTAATAAGAATTTAGCAAATAATATTAATATGCAGGTTGAAAATAAGACACAGATGAAAGTGATTAACATTCATGCTTTGTTTGGTGAATATGTAGATGTAGATATACAAGCTATGAATGAGAATCCGCAAAAGTATTTTGGAGAAGTTTTGCCGGAAGCATTCTTTGAATATGTCGACGGTCTAAGCGCAGATGAAAGAGCAAATTTGCAGTATGATTTGTTAGTGATGGATGAGGGACAGGATATTATGAAGCCGCTATATCTCTATTCACTTGATTTATTGCTTAAAGGTGGTTTGGAAAAGGGTAGATGGGTTATTTTTTATGATGAAAAGCAGAATATTTATAACTCAGAATACCAAGATGGAATGGAGATTATCGAGAGCTATTTTAATACTAAGTTTAAATTATTTGTCAATTGTAGAAACACAGTTCAGATAGGAACATATTGTGCAAAGACGAGTGGTGTGGAGATTAGCGATTATCTTCAGGAAAATGGAGAAGAAGTACAGTGTATATCTTATTCTGATATGCAGGATTTTAAGAAAAAGATTAAGGAAATAACGAAATTTTTGCGTGGCGAAAAGATTGAACCTGTTGATATTGTGTTTCTGGCACCGAAGAAATATGAAAATTCTATTCTACACGAGGCTGGAATAGAGGTTAACGAATTAGGTGATAATTATGAGCAGCACAGTATGTTGCCAAAGTTTGCGACTATTCAGGGATTCAAGGGATTGGATTCTAAAATTGTAATTTTGGTGGATGTGGACAATATACATAAACAAAACTTCTCGAAATTTTTTTATATAGCTGGAACTAGAGCGAGAACCCTTCTATATGTGGTTGGTTCAGACGATTTTTGGGAGAAAAGATTACAATAACGTAGACGGAGGAGTGAAGCTATGACAATGGTACCGATATGGAAGACTTGTCCGAAATGCCATAAGAAGTATTCTTGGAATCCAGATGTGGGGCATTTTAAATGTCCACATTGTGGTGGATTAGGCAAAAAAAGCGAAATGCTGCTAAATGTGCTATTTAGAAACAAAAAGAAAGATAAGTAAATAAGGAAAACTTAAGATTCAGAAGTCCTTTGGCTCTTTGAGCTGGAGGGCTTCTTTTCTGTTCAGAATGACAAGGCGTGTCATTGTATAGTTATAAAATTTAATCACAAGCGATGGAGAGACTCGAAAAAACTAATCAGATAAATGAAATGGAGGAAAATGAAATGGTATCTAATTTATTTAAGAGTGTGAATCTCGGTTTAGATGAGATTCTTAAGAGAACCGAAGCCGGAGAGGGAACTATCAAGGACAATATGGATGATTTACGAGACATTCTGGAGGACGAGATTTTGAAAAGCAAAGTTACCGATGAAGAGAAGAAGGCTTTATTGAAACGTCTTAGAACATTCTGTGATACGGAAACGAATATTATGTTAGTTGGTGCAACTGGCTGCGGAAAGAGTTCGACAATCAATGCATTATTTGCATGTGGCGAAGAAGAGGAAGTACCGTCAGAGGACGATATTGCAGTAGAAACAGTAAAGAAGTCTAGATTTGTTGAAGTAGCTAAGGTTGGTAGTAAGGCTGATCCAGAGACAAAAGATATTGAGAAATATAAGATTGGTAATTTGATTCTTTGGGATACACCGGGGCTTGGCGATGGAACGGAGATAGACGAACATCACAAAGAGGTAATTACGGAATTACTGAGAGAAAAGGATGGAGACGGAAATGCTTTGATTGATTTGGTGTTAGTTATCCTTGATGGTTCGACAAGGGATTTAGGTACTTCGTATAAGATTTTAAATGACGTAATCATTCCAGAATTGAACGGTGAAAATGAGAGAATTCTTGTTGCATTGAATCAGGCAGATATTGCTATGAAAACAGGTAGACATTGGGATTACGAAAAGAATGAACCTGATGAAACTCTTATTAATTTCTTGAATGAAAAGGTAGAGTCTATTAAAGCAAGGATTAAAGAAGATTCTAACTTGGATATTGAGCCAGTGTATTATTGTGCAGGCTACGAAGAAGAATCGGGAGATGTGGTTCATCCGTATAATCTTTCCAAACTCCTATATTACATTATGAATGCAATGCCGGCACATAAAAGAGTTGCTTTGATGGAGGGTATTAATACAAATTCGGAAAATTATGAGCATAACGATGATGACGAAGATTACAACGAGGGTGTTAAAGAAAGCTTCTATGAATCGTTTGATTATATTTCAGACGGTGTTGACACTGGAGCTGAAATTGGAGGAACAATCCTCGGAATACCAGGAGCCATTGTTGGAGCTTTTCTTGGTGGTTTTGTTGGCTGTGTAAGAAGTATTCTTGATGATATTTTTTAGGAGGTTGTATGGCGGACATGTCTTTTGGCTTGAAAACAATTGAAAATAACTCTTCTCTGTATATTGAGCTAGGAGACTGTCCAAATATTGAGTTTCCTACAAATGGTGGTAGTTTGTTATGGAAGGATATGGCGGAGAAGAACGGATGGAGACTTCAATACAATTATCTCACAGGGCTTTCTCGTATTTTGGATGAAAACAATATTCGAAAAGCATGGGGAAGTCCTGTGGTAATGGAAGAGAAATTTAAACGACTGACCAGAAGCGAATTCTTAGAACCCGGAGATGTAGTAGGGGTAGTAAGAAAAAAGGCTTTGAATATGTATGAGCATTATGCGGTTTATCTTGGAGATGGGAAGGTAGTACATTATTCAGGAATCGGAGCAGATTTTAATGACCTCATATGTGTTCAAGTGGATACTATGGCAAATTTTTTGAAGGACGATGATGATTATTTTGTACTTTTTTTGATAAGTCTTTTTCTTCACCAAGAAAGATACAGGTAAAAACATCGTTCAATATGAATGATGTGAATTTAGATTATCAGTTGTGTTTTAAAAAAGGAAAGGGATATAAGATGTATTCTCCTAAAGAGACTGTTGAGAGAGCATTATCTAGAGTCGGAGAGAATAAGTATAATCTACTATTAAATAACTGTGAACATTTTGCGATTTGGTGTAAAACTGGTGTTTCAGAATCATATCAAGTAAAGAGAGCAATTGGCGTATTGCTTGGTTGGCCGAAATAATGAAGGTGTATTTTGTGTAGGTATAAAACAAGGATAATCATAAATGGGATAGAGGAGAAGTATGGAAACGGGATTTGATGTGTGCAATCTTATACGTTCAGATGAGATAAAGAAATATTACCAAGAACAGGTAGTTGTGTCTTTGGATGAAAAGATAGCGATTGTATTAAGTAGTTATAAATCTTTACAGGACAAAATAAAAGCTTTGAAGAGCCTTCATGAGGAAATAGGTGTATACAAACATGAAGAGATTCAAAACTTGATTAGCCTTTATGAAGAAAGGAATATCATATTCTATAACCCATATAAGATTTATCCGGAATGTAAGGCTGCATATCTAGTTGATGAACTAATATGGAAATGCAACGATTTGGCTGATATTAATATGCATGATGTAATGAAACAACAACGGAGAAATTGTGGACAGTTTAAAAGTATAGATGAAGTGCTGCGATTTTTTGATAAAAGTGAGAAGGATAGTTTGTATGAGGTTAAAGTTCATGTATTAGATAAAGAATCTTCTGACGGGAGAACAATTACTTATAGCGTGGGATGTATAGATAGCAAGTATGTACCATTTATGGCATGGGATGATGATAGCGCAGAAGAGATATATGATGATTTTACTCTTCGGAATAGCCTACCTTATGAAAGCGGTAGTAGGCTATGCTTTCAGTTGCCCGGGATGAATAAGGCTATTACAGGTTTTCTGTGGAGTGAACAAGATAAAAATGGATGCTGGTATCATTTTTTGCTATCAGATAATGCATATGAAAATGGAAGCGTAGATGATTTCTTAGATATTTCATATAAGAAAATAGGTGTCACATCAGATTTTAGTGTATTGGACTGGATAAGAAGATTATTATAGTGAGGTTGCTTATGGAAGTTTTTAAGATGGATGAATATAAAATTTATGAGAAAGGCAGAGAGTACTCAGTTATAGTATTTCCTAAAATTGAATATATGTGGGCATTTGATAATTTCCCGGAAGAAAATTTCTGCATAGTAGATGGAACAGCATATGCGTATAAAATGCTTAAGTTAGCATGTGCCATTCTGATAGCAGCGCAGGATAAGATTATATATTTTCCATGTAAGCAAGGGGGAATAGGTATTTATTATGGTTCAGATAATAATCACTTGGTATTATGTAGTCCACATGTGCAATTGCGCCGGTCAAGGTGGGTACAGATTCGAAGAAAGATTGGAAAGAAAACATGGGTTGGTAAATATAAATTGCAATATGACAGGAAGAAACTGGAGGACTATTGCAAAAAAATGATGTTGGAGAAGGAAGTTCCTTTTCGAGAACCTAGTTTGAAGACTGATGTTTGGAAAAAAATAGAAAAAACACACGTCGAAGAAATAGTAGGTGATACCTTATTTATGGTAATGAGCAAGGAAGAATGTTATTACAAACATTATTGCATTGCTAAGGATATGGATCAATATCAAGATGGTAAGGATTATGGTCCGTGGACTACGTTAGGGTGGATTATTACGAAGGAGGGTATTGAAGATATGAAACGTGAAGAGAAAAAGGATGCAGAGAAAGCTGCTAAGAAAAGGGCAGAATTCCCTGAATGTGTTTATTTGGATTAGAAACGAAATGGATATGAAGGAGGTAGAGAAATGGCAGAGTTTACATATGAAATAGTAGAAGCAATGGCTGTTCTTTCAGAGAATGCAAGAGGCTGGAGAAAAGAACTTAATAAGATATCTTGGAACGGAGGAGCACCAAAGTATGATATTCGTGATTGGGCACCGCAGTATGAGAAGATGGGAAAAGGTGTAACATTAACAGAGGATGAGATGCAGAAGTTAAAAGAGTACTTAGAAAGTGATAGAACGAAGCAAAACGAGAAAGGAAACTAAAGCGATGGAGAATGAGACTCAAACAGATAAGGTTAAAGTTGGTGATGTGGTGACGCTGGCAAGTGATGTCTCAACGATAGGTGCTGTTATTGGAATAGAGGGAAATAGATATTCTGTACTGATTAATGGTACGATTCAATCCTTTTATCGGGAACAGATTCAAACCATAAAATTAGTGCGGAAGCTGAATTATCAGCCTATCAATAGGGTTCGTTCTGCGCTGACAGCATATCAGATTAATCATCCCGGTAATAGTAATTTGTACTCGCTAAATTCTGCAAGAATTGATTTTGTGCCATATCAGTTTAGGCCTGCTTTAAAGATGATTAAGGCGGAGACACCGAGACTTCTAATTGCAGATGATGTAGGTGTTGGTAAAACGATTGAAGCCGGACTTATCCTAAAAGAGATGGAAGCACGTTCTAACGTTTCATCTGTACTTATTATATGTCCTAGGCCACTTGTGGCAGAACGTAAGTGGGTACTGGAGATGAAGCGATTTGATGAAAATTTTACTCAGTTGGATGGAACGGAGTTAGCAGAAGCTATTATAGAGACTGCAAGGGATGGTGTATGGCCTGAGAGGCATAACAAGACGGTTATTCCGTATTCTCTATTTAGTGAGGACTCTATAATGGGAACACAGTCTACCTCTTCTAAAAGGAAAAAAGTACTTGGTTTGGCAGAATTGGACCCAGCTCCGCATTTTGATTTGGTAATCGTGGATGAAGCACACACTATCAGAAATGCAAATACATGGTGGTATAGGGGCGTTGAAGTGTTCTGTAAAAATGCTGATGCAGTCGTATTCCTTACAGCAACACCATTACAGAATAACAATAACGATTTGTATACATTGTTGAATTTGCTTAGACCAGACTTGATTATAGATAAAGATACCTTTAATACAATGGCAGAACCAAATCGGTATATTAATAATCTTTTGCGTATTGTTCGAAATCAGGCTGAAGGATGGCAAGAGGACGCTAAAGCGGAGGTAACACATATCCTTGAAACAAACTGGGGAAGAAGTGTGATACAACGTAATCCGAGCTTTAAAAAGATATATGAATTCTTGGATATAGAGGTAGTTACAAGAGAAGAAAAGGTTGATATGATTTCAAGAATTGAGTCGTTACATTCGTTTCATGGAATTATTAATCGTACCAGAAGAAAAGATATTGAGGATTTTTGTATTCGTAGAAATCTTACTGTTAAGGTACCGTTTAATGGTATGCAAAGAGATTTATATGATGCCTTAATGAAGTTTGAGGAAGCTGCACTTACTATGCTGCATGGTGGAAGCAGTATATGTTTTATGATGTGTACCATTATGAGGCAGGCATCAAGCTGTATCTATGGGTTAGCTCCTTTTATGAAGGATATTGTAACAAAAAAGTTGAACCAAATACAGGAAGATGGCGAATTATATGAATACGATTTAGATATAAATGATGACTTTGAAAATTCGTTACTAAAGCTGGCAGAGAAGATTACTGATTTATCTACTAAGCTGACTACAAATGATCCCAAGTTTGAAAAAATGTATGAGATTATTCAAGAGAAACAAAAGGAAGAGAATAATCGAGTTATTATCTTTAGTTCATTTAGATATACATTAAGCTATTTGAAAAAGAAGCTTCAGGAAAGAGGTATTAGGGTTGGACAAGTAGATGGTTCTGTACCGGATGAAGAAAGATTTGCAATGCGTCAGAGATTTCTTCTAGATAGAGATGATAATAATGCAATTGATGTACTTTTGTTTAGTGAGGTTGGTTGTGAAGGCTTGGACTATCAGTTCTGTGATACGATGATTAACTATGATCTTCCGTGGAATCCAATGCGTATTGAGCAAAGAATCGGGCGTATTGATAGGCGAGGTCAGAAGAGCGATACTGTAAAGATTTACAATATGATTATTCAAGACACGATTGATGAAGCAATCTATGATAGATGTTTGTCTAAGGTTGGTGTATTTGAATCTAGCATCGGTGATTGCTCGGAGATTCTTGGTAATATTAGTGAGCAGATTATGAAGATTATGTTTGATTCGAACTTAACAGAGGAAGAGCGTCATATAAAGATAGAGAAAATGGCAGATAATGATGTTATGAAGATTCGGGAAATGCACAGACTAGAGCAAGAAGAAAAATCGCTGTATGGATTTGACTTATCAAAATATATGATAGATAGCGATGTGCAGAATGCAGAGAATACTTTGATATCACCTCAAAGCCTTAATGATATGGTTAATACTTTTATGAATGATTTCCTAGGAGAGGGTGAATATATTAGGGGAAAATCAGATGTAAAAACACTTCGATTGCCTGGAGAAAAAAGACAGCAGCTATTGAAGCATCTCAAATCTGTGGATGTTGTTAATGCGAATAATGCCTTGAGATTGTGGAATGCATATTTGAAATCAAGTGCGCCATTGCTAAAGGTTACATTTGATAGTGCAACAGCAAAGGAAGAGAGAGACGTAACCTTTTTAACGCAAATGCATCCACTTGTAAAGCAGGCTGCGGCATATGAAAGTACAAAGTTTCCATGTGAAATTGCATTATCTGTGACATCAGAGGAAATTGCATCAGGCGATTATGCATTCTTGATTTATGCTTGGAATTATGTAGGTTTGCGTCCGGATATTAAGCTTGTGGCTGTCAGTGAGAATATAGAAGTGCAGAGAAAGATTTTGTCTATTATGCAATATGCATCAGATTACTGTGAAGTAAGTGGAGATTACAATTCGAAATGGAATGCAATGGATATGCTTCATTATGAAAAATGGAAAGAAGAAAAATCGAAATATGTGCAGGAAGTAAAAGCTGAATGTAATTACAGATTAGAGCAGCTTGCTCATTCTACAAATCAGCGAGAAGCAATTTTTCGGGACATGATTGCAAAATCAGAAGATGAGAAGATTATCAGAATGAGGAATTCACAGTTAGAGAAGTTTCTTGTTGATTTTGAAAGACAAAAGAGAGAAATGGAACAAACTGTTACAAGCGCAGAGATTAAGACAAATTTGTTAATTAGAGGAATTTTGCATGTAGGATAAAGGTGGTGGATTTGTGGCGAAGAAGATTAACTATCGGAAAATATATGATGTAAATAAAGATGAGTGGAAAGCGTTGACAAGAGAACCACAGAAATACGAAGCACTTTTAGCAGGGCATTATTCTGATAGAAATCATTTTGTGTATGAATTACTGCAAAATGCAGAGGATGCTAGAGCTGCCACTGTTGTGATTGAGTATTATGAGGATAAATTAATCTTTTATCATGATGGAAAACCTTTTGATGAAGATGATGTAAGGGGCGTTTCATCTATGCTTATGGGAACAAAGGATAAGAATGATGCGTCGACGATAGGGAAGTTTGGAATGGGATTTAAATCTGTGTTTAAATACACATATCAACCAGAGATATATTCGGATAAAGAGGCTTTTTACATAGAAAACTATCTGCTTCCAATAAAGCTGCCTCGAGCATGGGATTATCAGAAAGAAAAGCAGAGATTATCTTATGAGGTTGGAAATGACGGAAGCTTTGTTCCATTTATATTATCAGAGCATTTAACAAAGTTTGTAATTCCTTTTGCTAAGAAAACGGATGATGGAAGCATTGAAAGGGTGTCTGGTAGTGAGGTTTTGACCAAACTTGAGGAACTGACTGAAGAAATACTGTTATTTCTTGCCTATATAAAGGTATTGTACTGGGTAGACAAAAGGACTGGAAAGTATGCAAAGATAATGCTTGATGAAGAGAATAGTGATGATAAATTGTATACCTGTAGAATAGATAGAGCATATGCACACAAGGAAGCAATTAGTAGATATTTGAAGTATAAGAAAGTATTTACGCATCCGGACATGAATAACGCAGAAGTAAGTGTTGCTTATAGAGTAAATAGCAGGGCAAATAATATCAATGAAATGGAACATACGGATATATGAGTTTATTTTCCCACTATGGAGCGTACAGATTTGCCGTTCTTGATTCATGGTTCATTTGAAACAGCTGTATCTAGGGAAAAGCTAATGACTCCATCCAAGTTCAATGCTGTGTTGTTTGATGAATTGGGAAATTTAATAGTGGAATCCTTGGAAGATATGAAGAAGCGTAAAATGATTACACAGGTCTTTGTTCGGCGTGTTTTAATGACTGCATTTAAGGATGAAGAGAATAATCATACAATACCCGGACTAAAAGAAAAGATTACAAGCTGCTTTAGGAAAGGAAGGTATTTACCTAATAAAAAAGGGGAGTATAGTGCAGTTGATGATGTTGTGATGGCTGTTCCTTTTGAAATTGCAGATTTTCAAGATAACTCTATCTTTTATCAGTCGCTTGTAAGAATAAAAGACTTTGTAGCTTTAAACAATGAAAGAGAAGTAAATTTTACGGAGTATTTCTGTTGGTTAATGAATGAATTGAATGTGCGCCCATATACATTAGAACAATGGGCAGAGAGCTTGCAGAAAATGAGTGAGCAAAAGATAAACGCAAGGAAAATAGGGGAGTTAAAAGCATTCTATGCATTTTTAGCAGATTATAGAGAATCACTTTATAGCAGTAATCTATCTTATACCCGTAGTGGACCATATGAAAGAATGATTAAGAATTCGATTGTAAAGGCATGGGAATTATTAAGAAGAGCACCAGTGATTTTAAATACAAAGAATATGCTTGTACCAGCAATAAAAGGGGAGGAACTTAATATATATCTAGGCGCATCCAGTAACTATAAGACTGTGGTAGACTCTGCAATTGTCAATATAAAAATGGCCTCTGATTTTAAACCATTATTGGAGGATGGATTTCAGATTAGGGAATATGACAATTTCCAGTATATAAAAGAAAATATTATCAAGAAGTATACAAATATCAATGGCAAAATAGGATTCGATGATGATAAATATTTTGAGATGGAATATGTAGAGGATATTAGGCAGATTATACGATACATGGAAGAAACGCATAGTATTAGAGAAATGCAGGAATTACTTGCAAATGCTTATATTATAAAAATTAATAGAAGTTCAAATGTGGTTTCATTTGCAAAACCAGGAGATGTACATACAGATATTTCAGAGGAAGGAATCGATTTAGATATTTATTATGCACCAATTCCGTATGAAGAAGAAACTTTATATGATGAAAATGTAAGCTATACAGATTATAGATATAGTGGCTTTGATTATGATGCTATAGATAAAGAATTTTATGTGCAACACGGAATTTCTATAAAGCAATTAGAACTCTTTGGTTTGATTACCACACCTGTTGAAGTAGGAACACGTAGGCAGGATGGTATAGGAGATGGATATTGGGTTGCCATGGGCGAGTACTGTCCCAAAATGGGAATTAATGGAATGAGGGATAATCTAGAGTATATTGAGCATCATCCGGACGAGGAATTAGCAAGACAAAAATCAGCAGAGTTATTTAATTTATTACTCTTATCTACGAATAAGCTGAGTGGCAAAGTGCGTTATAGGAAAAATAATCCGTATGAAAAAGAAGGGAATGCAGAGTGCTTACAAACAATTATTTCACAATACAAATGGATATATTGTAAAGATGGTATAATGGCCTGCCCAAATGCGATTTCAAAATATAATATAGATACCAGTGTATATGGAGAATTGCATTTTAGCAAAGAAAAGTATGAGATACTAGGGTTTATTGAGACTAGAGAAGATAATAAGGCAGATGCGTTTGAATTAGTGGATGTACTAGATAGAAGAGATAAGAAGCTTTTAGTGAAACAGCTTGCAAGAGAATTAGGACTGCAGATTGGTGAGATGGAGAATGAAGTTGAGGGAGAGGAGGAAGTATTTCAACCAGATAAGTGGATATCTTCAGAATTTCCTATACATAAGGTGCGTAACAGGGAGAGTTTAATACAGCATGTGAGAGAACAGTTTTTTTGTGCCGACCCTATAAAGTATATGCCCGTATTGCGACAGATACGAGTGAGCAAATCAGCCAGGATGATGCATTCATATGTTATTGGAATGTATACGAATGAAAGTAATGTTCATATTTGTCAGATGTGTAAGCAACCGGCACAGTATGTAGAGGTTGTTGAAATTGCTAATTTTGGATTGGAACTTCAACAAATGCATTTATGTTTATGTAGGAATTGTGCTAGTAAGTATAAATCCATAAGAGATAATGCTACTGGCAGATATGCAAAGCAGATACATCAGAAGATTGTTTCTATGGATTTAGATAATGCAGATGAAGAATATGAAATTAGCTTAAAATCAGATATTACAGTAACATTTACTCAAACGCATTTGGTAGAGATACAAACATTATTGAAGCTCATAGATGAGTATGGATTGCCGGATGACCAAAGTAGTGATTCAGAAGACGAAGTAATAAACTGTACACCTTTGGAAAAAACGTTGATTGAAGAAGATGATGAGCTTGGACAGGCGCTAAACAATGAAGATGAAGAACAGGATATATATGACATTGGTACGCGAGGGAAGCATAGGGTATATGGTCTTGGAATGGTAGCAGAATGTGATGGAGACAAAATTACAATATTGTTTGATGATGGAAAAGAGAAAACCTTTGATTGGAGCTTATGTATACAGGCGGGGTCAATTACATTAGGTTAATGCGGAGGAAAAAGACAATGAAGAGTAAGAAAGAAGACAATAATTCAGGTGTGTATATAGAAAACATTACAGGAAGGCTTAAAATAGAACAGAAGTATCTGATTGAAAAAGAGATTTATGAATATGATAGTATAGGTAGAGTTATAAAAATACATTCTGAAACTGCACCTATTTTTATAACTAAGTCTTATGATAAATCAGGTGTTACTGTTATTATTAATGATGGTAATGGTGGAATATATAAAACTAAATATGATAATGATGGGAATGTAACTTACCGAATTGAAACATATAATGATAAGGTATTATATAGATCCAATAGAAGAAAAGCTAAGGATAAAGTATATTATAAAAATACAAGATATAAAG
>JAZNMO010000097.1:0-6033 GCA_045579665.1 Lachnospiraceae bacterium | reverse complement strand
ACATTTTATAAATGGAGTGAAGGAAGGCTTGGCGGTTTTCCAGTTTCGGCGGAACGTATGGAACAGGCAGTTTCTGGAAGAATAGATAATGAAAAATATTTTCCGTTTGTTGCTTTTGACGAAGATGGAATAGAAGGTTTTTTTACCCTTCGCCAACCTGGAGAAGTATCAGGTGAATTAAGCTTCGGATATGTAATTCTGAATCCCGAAGCAAGAGGAAAAGGTTATGGAAAACAAATGCTGCAGTTAGGTATAAAATTCGCATTTGAACTTTATGGAGCATCGAAAGTGACATTAGAGGTTTTTGAGAATAATCCAAGTGCTTATCATTGTTATAAAGCGGTTGGATTTATCGAAAATGGATATAGCTTGACTTATAATATAGGTAATGAAGAATGGAAAAGCATTGAGATGGAGATATGTAAAAAAATTTAAGATTCGTAGTGAGCAGAAACTTTCAGTTTGTGGAAGCAACAAATTCCAAACTACCAAATGCCTCGATTTATACCGGGGCTTTTTTTATTGTGCAGAAGGGTGGATGGGGATATAATGGAGGTAGTGGGAATTTGAAGTTATTTAACAGTTAGGAAAATTTGAATTTATGGGAGAAATATTATGGATAACAATAAAATTGCAAAATTTATCAAGAAGCAAAAAGTTGCTTTTATCTGTTCTGTTGACGAAGAGGGATTTCCAAATGTAAAAGCAATGCTTAGACCGAGAAAAATCAATGGCTTACACCAGTTTTATTTTTCTACAAACACTTCTTCAATGAGAGTGAAACAGTATATGAATAATCCGAATGCCAGTATTTACTTCTATCATAAAGGATTGATTAAGTACACTGGTGTTATGTTAAAAGGTAAAATGGAAGTGTTAACCGACCAAAAGACGAAAGATATGATTTGGCGTAAAGGGGACACGATGTTCTATAAAGGCGGCGTTACTGACCCTGACTATTGTGTTTTGAGATTTAATGCAGAAAGTGGAAGATACTATTGTGATTTAAAAACAGAAAGTTTTACAATCGAGTAATATAAATTTCAATTTACAATAAGGAATAGAAACTTTCAGTTCTCAGATGACGATTTTTAAAGGATTTAATAACTGTTATATTTTGTTATAGAAATCTCGTCAACCACTTGAAAATACTAAACTTTTCACTGGTGTCCTTTCCATTACATCTTGTATCGTGTTATATCGTTCCACCCTTGTTTACGAACCCTCATAAGGGAAAAAATAAGGGAAAGAAAATTTGATAACAACTTATAACAATTTATGAAAATGGCAGTTGGAACTGGATGAAATGCTTATAATACATTTTCAAGAAAGGACTGATAAGATGAGATTGATATATGCAGACTATAACCCACTTACGAACAGTATTGATGTAACCACATTTGAGAATTATATATTACGGATTGAATGTAACAAGGCAGAGGATGGATTGAAAACCACTCCTTGCTCACAAAATTCACTTAATGCCTTGGCAATAGACGAGCCATTGGAATATGCTCGCCTTGCCCTAGATGGCGAAATGCAGGTGTGGGTGGATGCGATTGATTGTTTGGAAATATGGTAATCCTAAAAGGCAGATTGCGTACTGGTAATCTGTCTTTTTTAGTTGACAAAGAAAGTGAATAAAACTATACTAGAACATGCGATATAGAACGCGTGATTTAGAAAGGGGTTTTATATGCCACCTAGAGCAAAATTTACCAAAAAGGAAATTATACAGGCTGCAATGCAAATTGTTCGTGAGCATGGACTGGATGCTGTAACATCTCGTGAATTGGGAAAACAGTTGGGAAGCTCTGCGTGTCCTATCTTTACTGTATTTTCCAATATGGAAGATGTAAAAAATGAAATAATTGCAGAGGCAAAGGAAATATATAAAGAGTATGTCACAGAAGGGTTGAAACAAGAGGTAGCTTTCCGAGGCGTTGGTTTTGCCTATATAAAATTTGCTATAAACGAACCTAAGCTATTCCATATTTTGTTTATGAGTGAACAATCAGAACCAACAGATATAGAGCATACACTCATGTTGCTAGAGGGGAACTATGAAGAGATTTTATATTCGGTCAAAGAACCTTATGGATTGCAAGAGGAAGATGCGAAACGCTTATATCAACATCTTTGGGTATACACTCATGGAATTGCATCTTTATGTGCAACAAAGGTTTCCGTTTTTACAGATAAAGAGATAATATTAATGATGTCAGAAATATTTGTAAGCTTACTCAAAGAAATAAAGACAAGTAAATCGTAAATGATGTAATCGCAGAATAGATTAATGTTAGATATTGAATAATTTGAAGGGAGTTTTCTTTTATGAAAAAATACAAAATGGCTGCAATATTGATGATAGTCCATGGTGGATTTATGGAACTTGGTGGCATTTTTGCAATGATACCAGCTTTGCTTATAGGAACGGACAAATATGATGTAGGGCAATACTTTTCATTTAAGCTACAGTATTTTCAAGATAATTTACATATGATGATGATTATGGGAGCGATGTATGGTGTGTTGAGGTTGATTGGTGCAATTGGACTTTTGAAAAATAGAATGTGGGGACTAGTCTTATCTATAATTAATTGTGTAATTACCATAGCATTAATGATGTTTTTGCTACCTGCCGGTATTATAGATGGAATACTTGCCGGAAGTGCATTAGTCTTAATATTGTTGCAATATTTTGGAGATAAGCAAATTGTTGTAGAAAGAGGTGCATAATGAAAAAAATCGCAATGTTTACAATGGGGACACGTGGAGATGTGCAACCATATATTTTCTTATCAAAAGAATTAATGAAAAACGGTTATGATGTTACTTTAGGTTCACATCCTTGTTGGAAAAAATTGATTGAAGAAGCTGGGATATGTTTTGAGCCTATTGGTCCAGATATCGATATAGAGAAAGAAGCGGCAATAATCAGAGGGAAAGTATCCAATCCTGCACTGAGTATGCTAAAAACAATGAACTTTGTATTTCGTATCATTCAAGAATCTACATATGAGATATTTGAAGTTTGTAAGGGAAAGGATCTAATTATTGTAAGTCATAGTCAAATGGGAGCAACAGAAGCGGAAGTTTTGGGAATCCCTACTGTGAATGTAACGCTTCAGAAGGAAATGATTGGGGAAAAATTAAAACCTCAAACATTTAAGGATAAGCTGATAGGTGGTATGATTGCCAGACAAGTGGCAAAGCCCTACAATAAAATCAGAAAAGTTTATAAGCTAAAATCGGTAAAATCTGCCGATGAAATTATGTCAGAGAAACTGAATCTGATTCCAATCAGTAAGTACGTTTTAGAAAGAAATCCATATTGGGAGGAAAAAAATATACTTACAGGCTATTGGTATGATGAAGAGCTGGAATATGTTCCGGATGAAAGTTTGGCAAAATTTTTGGCAGAGGGTGATAAGCCGGTAATTCTTGCCCTTGGAGCAATGTCTTTTGAGGATGAATCCGAAAAAGAAAAACTGGATATGTTTGTAAACGCTTTTAAAAGAACCGGTTGTAGAGCAATCATCCAAGGTTTTCAGAAGACTATGCAGGATTACGAATTGCCTGAAACGATGATTGCTTGTGGAAGTGTTCCGCATAGTTGGTTATTCCATCATGGAAAATTTGTTATACATCATTGTGGATTTGGAACATCAGCAGCAACGATGGTTTATGGAATTCCATCAATACCGATTCCTCATGTTTTAGATCAACTTGGATTTGCTATGCAATTAAGCGACATTAATGTTGCAACTAAGCCGTTAAAGTCGAAAGATTTAAGCGAAGAGACCATTATAGCTTATATTAAAGAAATGAATGAGACTTATGATGAAAAAAAGAAAAATGCAGAAATGATTTCGCAAAAGATTAAGTCAGAGAATGGTGTTGTAAATGCGGTTCGATTGATAGAAATGGTAATGCAGGATTGATAGAACGAACTTTATGAATCTATGCATTTCAAATAGCCCTCAGTCCACTATATGGATTTTGAGGGCTATTTCTTTTTGATGGGGAGAGATTATCTCGCTCCCTTATCTTTGGTTCTATAAGTTCGTTCAGAGTTCTGGCGTTCAGCTTCTTGCTGATACCGTTGTAACCGCTCATGGAAGGTTTTTGTTTTTGGAGTGGCTTTCTCGCCGTAGGCTTCTTCCCACTTAGCACATTCCTTCTGATATGCGTCTGTGGCACGCTGTGCGGTATAAAATGTGGTGTAGAAATCCTGCACCGTTGCATATCCATGTTGTCTGACGATACCGGATAATCCGGCTTTGAGGCTTCGGATTTCCTCGGTTTTGTTGGCAATCCTGATTTCAAGCTCTTTCTTCTTGGTAAGCCTTGCAAGTCCCTTTAAATCGCTTAATTTAATCTCCAGTTTTGTCCGTTCGCGTTCTGCTTCAAAGATAAGGTTGTTGTGTTTATCAAGAGTAACCTTGACCTTTTGAAGTCTTGGGAAGGCGGCTGCTTCTGGTGGCATAACCGGTCTTGGTGGTATCTGTGGCTTAGGCTGTTCAGCAACCTCTGTTTCCGGAACAGTTGCAGTAATTGTGGCTACCGGTGGCTCATGCTCGGTTATTATTTCTTTAGCCGGAGCTGTAGCAACATTTGCGGTATCCTCTGCTTTTATAACCGTCTTGGTTCCGTATTCTTTTTCAAGAGCTTCATGGAACAGTTTGTTTTTCAATTCCCTTGCGGCGGTCAGTACCTTGGATGTTAAAAGTGCTAATGTCTTTGTTGCGGTCAGTATGATATTGAACAACATTTCCTGTCTGTTCCCCCATACCTTGATGGAGTTGCGAATACGGTCTGTGATAAATTCATTCTTTATCTGGCGTATCTCATCCTCCGGCACTTGGCTGACTAAGGCTCGGTCTACTTCGTGATTCCACAACATACGCACCTCGTTATCTGCCTTTATCTGTTCCGCTTTGGGATTATTCTTACCGATTTTCTTGGTGGCAAGGTACAATCCGTTTTTATCAAAGACATGGAGCTTATCTTTATCGTCCTCTATCAGAAGATTGATAAGGTCGGTATAGAAGCGTTTTGCCTCGTCCAGATAATGCTCCTGCTTAAACAGCTTGTTCTTGGCGGTAAATAAGGTTCGCTCATAGACTTCACCTTTTTTGATTATCTTACAGTCCTTGCGGACATTACCGCTATCGTCCAGTATTTCTTTCTTGGTGCGTACATGCTTTTTCTGTTCGTTGTAGAACATATTGCGTGTTGCAATCTTTTCGATGGGTTCCGGTAACAGTTCCCTTTCGGAAAAGATGAGATGGATATGATAGTTGGTCTTGCGTTTATTGTGGTGTAGGGCTGATACACACTCCACACCATATTTTTCCTTAAAGCGGTTGGTAAACATCTGTAACAGCTTGTTGGGGTCATAGAGGTCGGGAAAGGATTCCGGCAGGGCTATAATCAGTTCCCTTGCCTCGATACATTTCCCCTCTGTACCGCTTTTTAGAAATTCCTGTTGATTAAATCTGGCAAGCTCTGTCCAGTAATGGCGGTCTGTGGTTTCATAGACTGCATAGAGATTTTCCTGCTTGGCATGACTGGATATATAGGTAATCCTGCCACGAACATTGTGGAGCTTGCTCATCTGAATAAATGAATTTCTTTCGATAGTGCTTCCTCCTCTCATAAATGTTACTTAGGGAAAGAGGTGGAAGGATTATAAGTGAGTGGACACTTAGGTGTCCGGTTACGAACACTATGCCGTGTCCGGCATTATCTCAAATGCGACAGCATTTGTATAAGTCACGCAGGCGTGACTTTGCTCCCTGCAAGGGCGAAATACCCAGAGTACAAATCGAAGATTTGTGCGAAGGGTGTATTTCGCTCTCAAACGCCGAGGGCTTGCAAAAATATATTTCTTATGAAAGAAAACCACTCACTTATTCATAAATTTCAACTCCTTTCCCGTAAGTTTTGGTTGATACCAGAGGAAGCACATGATATAATCTATTTGCGTGTAGGTATATCATGGCTTCGGTCTGATACATACCAAAGGGT
>JAZNMO010000096.1:0-8401 GCA_045579665.1 Lachnospiraceae bacterium | reverse complement strand
GCAATTCAAACAAGGAAGCAGGAATTGATAGAGGAGCGGATTGCATATATTGAACGTACCGAAGCCAGAGGCAGATTGAGAGAATCTGAAAAACGATTATCACAAAATATTTATGAACGTGGTGTGGACGATGCAGGATTTGGTCGTATCCGTTCAACGGGAGATACGGCTTTGTTTGGCGGTAAATCTACACAAGATATGAAGAAAAAGCTAGGGGTAAAAGATAATCGTCCGTTAGCTGATTTTCTTCCGACGCTTACAATTGCAGCAAAAAATCTGGCTACAGAAATGACGAACTACAATGTGGAAGAAAAAGATTTGCAGGGAGAGGCTTCCATTACAGTAGAACATATACAAAATAACTCTACCGTTCGTGAAATGTTAGGACAACGCGGAATCAGACCGGAGGATTTACCGGCATCAGAAGATATAAAGAAATTAGAACGTCGGGTAAAATCTCAGGAGAAGAAGATAGCAACTCAATCTGGTAAACTCCCGGAGTATGATTAGACTTTCGAAATTCACGATTATTAACGGTTTGAAAAATTAGAAATCAAACGAACTTATATAAGAAAAATTAGAATTATAGTAAAATCGGTTCTAATTGAACATTTTTCTATGTTTTACATGGATAAGCATACTCTTTAGATATGGTGTTATGTATATACATTTATTTTTATGTAAGAAACTTATATATCATTTGAATTAACGAATGTTAATTTATATTAACGTTTGCGTTGACAAACGGGAATGAACGTGATAAGTTATAGATAGGAGATGTCGACAGTCCTAATTTAAACTTAATAGTAAAGAGAGGTGCATTACATGTATATTGAAGAAAGACATCAGGCAATATTAGATTGGTTATCCGAAAAGGGAAGCATATCAAATACAGACATTCAGGAAAACTTTGGAGTTAGTTACGATTCTGCGAAGCGTGACCTAAGAATCTTAGAAGAAAAAGGGTTACTAAAAAGAACGCACGGGGGAGCGTTACCACTTCGGCAGATTGCTATCGGTCGACCTGCAAAAATGACAATTAAAGACATGAACAGTGTACGTGAAAACTATCTGGAGATTGCAAAGAAAGCAGTATCAATGATTCGGAATAATGATGTAATTTATATTCCGTCAGCAACGGTTGGATTGTTTATGGTTCAAAATCTCCCTGACAACTTGAAAATCAGAGTTGTAACAAATTCAATTGTAATAGCCGAAGAATTGTGTAAAAAGGATAATATTTCTGTTATTATGCTTGGCGGAGAAATGGATGATAGAGGTAATTGCTACGATACCATTGCGGTAGAAACAATAAAAAGACTGCGTTTTGACAAATGCTTTATTACATCTGCCTGCATATCGGCATCGTTCGGATTATCTATCCAGAAGACACAGGCAATTAGTTTTTGGAATGCTTTGTTTGACAGTTCTAAGATGACTGTAGGATTATATCCAAAGGAAAAAATAGGCTTTGATTCAATTGTAAGTATATGTCCAGCGAATAGGCTTGATACTTTGATTACAGACTGGGATGCGTCTGAAGAAGATTTGAAACTGTTTGATGAACAGGAAATCGAGGTTGTTGTAGTCGACAAGCCTGAATAGGCGTTTACAAACCCAGAATCCTTAACTAATATGAGACCCAGATTGCATTATCAGTGTTTCGCAATCTGGGCTTAAATTAATGACTCAAAATGTTAACTAAATGACATTGGATTGTGAAGAGCCTTATTGGACAAAGATTTGGAAGATTGGTTGTAATAAGAGAAGTAAGTAAAAGAAATAGAAGTGGAAGTGTTATGTGGGAATGCCAATGCGATTGTGGAGAAAAGGCAATAGTAGAAGGGGCATCATTAAAAAATGGATTAACTAGAAGTTGTGGCTGTCTGAATAAAGAAAGAATAGACTCTTATAATGTTATGGATACAAATATAAGAATTATTTCTCATGAGGAAGAAAAATTGTATAAAAATAATACATCAGGGTATAAAGGCGTTTCGGGTAAAGGTAATGAATGGTTTGCATATTGTGGCTTTAAAATTTTTACATTCTGTAAGCGATGTTCAGCAAAGGAAGAGGCTATAGAAATACGTGCGTTAATGAGAAAAGAAAGAGATGTATTTTTACAGTGGTATAACTCATTGACAGATGAACAGCGTCAAAAAGAGATTGAGAATTTTGATTGTGAAAATGATTATTTTAAAAACGGTTTATTATGAGAATGAATGCATTATTAAGTGCAAAGTAAAATGACGTAGAATAAATTGAATTCTTGTAAAAAAATATGTATCAGCATATAATTAACATATAAAGGAATGAAACATTTTGTAAAAGAAATATAGGGATGTGGTGATATGTCAAAGCAAATCTATGAATTGCTATTAGAATACGCACTAGGGATAAAAACAATATACGGAAAAGCTTTAAAGTCAGTTATTTTATATGGCTCATATGCAAGAGCTGATTTTAATGCTGATTCAGACCAGGATATTATGATTCTGGTTGATTTGTCAGAAGAGAAAATTATGGAAACAAGAGAAAAGGTTTCGGAATTTACTTATGATTTTAATATGCGGTACGATCTGGAGATTATGCCTGTAGTAAAATCGGAAAAGCATTTTAATTATTGGCAGGCAGTATATCCTTTTTATCAAAACGTAAATAAAGACGGAGTAAAGATTTATGAAACATGAGACAAGAGAAGAAGGTTCACAGCATGAATTAGCAAAGTATCGTTTACAGGTAGCAAAAGAAGATTTACAAACTGCAATCGATAATGAAAAAATGCAACATTTAAGGGCAGCCAACAATAGAGCATATTATGCGATATATCATGCGGTGACAGCGGTACTGGCGTTGGAAGGTGTAGCGTTTAAAAAACACAAAGATACGATAGGTTATTTCAATAAGATGTATGTTAGAGAGGAAATTTTTTCTAGAGCACTTGGGCATCGAATTGCAATTGCGGAAGAAGTAAGACACAACAGTGATTATGATGAATTTTATATAGTGTCTAAGGAAGAAACTTTGAAACAGATAGAAACAGCAAAAGAATTAATCAGTGAAGTGGAACTGTATTTAGAAAGAAAACAGGAGTAATTCTTTTGAACGTGCCTGTTTGATGTTTGAGATTTAAGGCATATTGGGTAGAAATACTTGATATGCCTAATTTTGTATAGTGTTATCCGATTATTGTGGAGCGGAGGATATGTAATGCTAGATGAGGAATATATTGTGGCATGCGAAAAGCGAAGAAAAAGTGTAGAAAAGGCATTGGCTATCGTGGTAAGTGCTACCAATGGTCCTGACGAAGGATTTAAGAGTGTGTTAGAAGATTATATAGAGGGAAAGATTTTGTTGGAGGAAATGGAAGCTAGAATTGATAGGTTGGAGTATCTGGAGTAGAAGAGCGTTCTGATAAGCAATTAGAAAGTTTGTAGTTGCTTAAGTATGGCACATGCTATTATGAACGGCTATTAGAACCTGCCACGGTTGAAGCCGGATATAGAAATAGATGGCATGAGAATACAATGCAACGATGAAAGATTGCGACATTGTATTTCTAGCCCCGGATAATGGATTGTTACCTAGGAGTGTTTTAAAGGGAAAATTCAACCCAAGCATAGGGAGGCTGTGGATAAGAGTATTCAAAAACTATTAATGAGTGCATGGGGAGAGCATTTTAAGGATTTGATGTAATTCAAACATAAGAAATATGCAATTTGTGAGGATACGATTCAATGGGACAATTATTAGGAAAATTTGTTCAATAATAGACGAAAGTATTTATGGTTATCATACGGGAATGCCAAAGGTTAAGAATGCTTCATATATATTGAAAAGACTTCTAGTAGAGGATGAAATGGTTTCAGTTCCCCAGCTGCCTTTTGGTATTTACCCCTAAACGCAAAAATAGCGTAAAACCCTAGAGTTTTACGCTATTTCTCACTATAAAAAGTAATCGGAGTGACAAGATTCGAACTTGCGGCCTCCGCCTCCCTAAGACGGCGCTCTAACCAAACTGAGCCACACCCCGCGACAAAGGATATTTAACCATATTCTTGGGAAAAAGTCAATAAAAAATGAATTGTAAAAATATTTTGGAAAATTCTGAAAATTATTTGACAATAGTCTGACAATTTGGTATATTATATATAGATTCGTGATAACTCAATCGCGAATGAGCATTTTAACAAATGCTTTTCACTTAACTCTTTTTCAATATAGTAATCCTTAAAAAAGAAGCCTATTTCTGACGGTATCCTCCCAATTCTTGCTGTCAGATTCTCCCAGGCTTCTTTTTTAGTGCGTTTTCTATTTTATATTTGCATATAAAGCATGGGTATACTATTATCAAGATAGAGAGATTAACGCAGAGGTGACGTATGGAAAGAGCATTTATAGTTGGAGTGAATTTAAACGAGGGCGATAATTTTGAGTTGTCGATGCAGGAGCTTGCAAGTCTTGCAGAGGCATGTGAGATGGAGGTAGTAGGACGTGCCGAACAGAATATGGAACGTGCTAATACGGCCACATATATAGGACCTGGTAAGGTAGAAGAGGTGAAAGCGGCAGCAGATTTGCTAGAGGCAGATATTGTGATATTTGACAATGCTTTGTCGCCGACACAGCTTAGGAATTTGCAGAATCAGCTGGAACTGCCTGTAATGGACAGAACTACCTTGATTTTGGAAATTTTTTCTTCCAGAGCTAAGACAAAAGAAGCGAAGCTGCAGGTTGAGGTAGCTAGATTACAGTATATGCTTCCAAGACTTGTGGGCCTGCATGAAGCGTTGTCGAGACAGGGTGGTGCCAGTGGAGCCATGAGTAATAAGGGTGCCGGAGAGAAGAAGATAGAGCTGGACAGAAGACGTCTGGAACAGCGTTTGACAAGTATGAAGCGTGAACTGGAGGTCATTTCCGGTGAAAGAGAGACACAGCGTAAGAAGCGTGCACAGTCCGGTGTACCGCGCGTGGCATTGGTTGGTTATACCAATGCAGGTAAGTCTACGATTATGAATATGCTTTTGGCAGAGTATGTAGAGGATGAGGAGAAGAGAGTATTTGAAAAGGACATGCTTTTTGCGACTCTTGATACCACGGTACGTAGAATAGCACCACCGGATAGGACGCCGTTTTTACTGTCCGATACGGTTGGATTTATTTCAAAGCTTCCGCATAATCTGATTAAGGCGTTTCGTTCTACCTTGGAAGAAGTGCGAGAAGCGGATTTACTTTTACAGGTGATTGATTATTCAGATGAGAATCACCCTGACTATATGCAGGTGACGAAGGATACATTAAGAGAGCTTGGGGCAGACCATATTCCGATGATTTATGTGTTTAATAAGGCAGATTTATGCGGTATGGGGCACCTTGCAATGATACAGGGTGAGGACAAGATTTTCATGTCTGCAAAGTCTAGGGATGGTATTGAGGCATTGTTGAGCCTGATAGCAGGTAAATTATCGGGTGGTTATCAGGATTGCGAGTTGTTACTGCCATATCAGAGAGGTGATATTGTATCTTATCTGAATGAAAACGCGGTGATTCATGAGACGGAATATCGTCCTGAAGGCGTGTATGTCAGTGCCAATATACGCTTGAGTGATGCGGGAAGATTTAAGGAGTTTATACTATCGTAAATTTAAAAAGTGTTTATGGGAAGTGTCATTGTAAAATGGCACTTTGTTGTTAATGGTCGAATCTTGAGGTGAAGTGGAGAAGGATAAAGATTGCTTTAAAGATTGACTAAAAAGGAGCGAAAGAAGAGATATGAGAGGAACGAAAAAGCGTAGAAAACTTTTAGTTTATTGTGTGGGGCTAATAATTGTAATTATTTGGAATATTGTAGCATGGTTTAGCCCTGCCTTTTGTGACTGGCATATCAAATATATATTACCAATATGGCTCAATACCTATGGACGTTTGACAAGCCTGGTGCCTTTTTCGGTGGGAGAAATGATGCTGCTGCTTGCAGTCTTGCTTTCAGTATTTGGTATTGTTTTATTGACATGGAATCTGATTCGTAGAGACCGGTATAGGAAAACGGTAAAGGCTTTTTGGGGTATCTATGCATGGATTGTGCTAGTGGTTTTGTATGTGATGACAGCAAATTGTTCGGTGTTTTATCATGCATCGGATTTTACGGAGAAATACGGCAGAGGCGACAGGCAGAATGATGAAGAGGTTATGGCAGTGTTTGCTGATAGTCAAGCGTATGAGGATAATGTGTATACAAAGGAAAATCTGGCGATTCTTCGAGATTATATAGTGGAACAGTGTAATGGATTGGCTGAAGAGATTGTACATACAGAAGATGGAACGGCAGTATATGAAGGAGATTTGATTGCGGAGTCTGTTAAAGCGATGAGAAGGCTCGGTGAAACCTATGACCATCTGTCGGGGTTTTATGTAACTCCTAAGTATTTGACTGCATCGGCATTCTTTAGCCAACAGAGTATCTTGGGATATTATTTTCCGTTTTCATTAGAAGCGAATATGAATTCCATGATGTATATAACAAATGTGCCATCTACGGCTTGCCACGAGTTATCCCACACCAAGGGCTTTCTGTTCGAAGATGATGCCAATATGATAGCTTTTTTGGCATGTACACAGTCGGATGACGTGTTTTTGCAATATAGCGGCTATTTAAGCGTTCTGAACTATGTGAATAATGAATTTTATGAGTCCATAGGACGGAATCGTGAGGAGTATTTTAGTCATGTTAGAATCAGCGAAACAGTATCTCATGACAATATTTTTCTGACGGAAGAGAATAAAAAGGTTATGGAAGAAAAGGCAGTGATTAAAACGGAGACGGTCAAAGAGGTGTCACAGACACTTATGGATACGACTCTAAAATTGAATGGCGTGGAAGAGGGCAGGCAGCAGTACGATAAGGTCGTGAATCTGCTGTTAGATTATTATTATGGAGTACTATATTAAAAACAGAATGAATACAAAGCGAAAAGGAGACAGGTGAAAGCTGTCTCCTTTTCAGTGTGTGAAAAAATAATAATAAGAATTATATATTAAAAATTGGTAGTGCCTCGTTTAATAAGCTCGCCGGAGAAAATAACCTTCTGCGGCATCTCGGCTTCTGTCAAAACTCCCATTAAAGTCTTAACCAGCTGCGAACACAAAGTCTTCAAACGGTTATCCACTGAAGTCAGTGCAGGCTCACAACAGGAAGCTAACAGAGAGTTGTTATAGCCAATGATTGAAAAATTATCAGGAACTGACAAATCCTTCTGTTTGGCGTATTTCATTGCACCGATGGCAAGCGTATCGTCAGATGCCAGGATGCTGTCAAACTTCAGACCGTTCTTAGCTAGTCCGGTCAAAAATTCTGCAATGGAATCCACATCCTCACGCTCTCCCTTATAGAACTGCATATAGTCCTTGTTAAAGGTTAAATCAGACTGCAGCATCGCTGCCTGATAACCGGAAAGCTTCTTCATACCGGAGTATGACTGTGAATTATATAAATATAAAATCTTTTGCGTGCCGTGGTTTAAAAGAGCCTGTGTTGCTTCAAACATGGATTTGTAATCATCACATAAAGTACAATAAACATTAGGATAATCAAAATCTGCGTTCAAAAGCATAATAGGTATCTGCACGGCAGCATCGCGAATGTATTTGTTGTCTTCGTCATTGGTGGCAATAAAGTTAGAACCAACCATAATTACGCTGTCAACGCGCTTGGAAAGAAGTAAATCCAAAGATGCCTTCTTGGAAGCTAAATCATAACCTGTACAGCATAAAATCGAATTATAATTATTCTCGCGCAGGCACTGTTCTATGTAGTAAACAGCCTTTGCTAAATATAGGTCAGATGAATCGGCACAAAGGATACCGATAGTATTCATAGTGTTCAGCCCGAGTCCGCGTGCAAATGCATTAGGAGTATAGCCGCATTCCTCAATAACATCCATTACACGCTTCTTGGTCTTAGGTTTTACATTCGCATTACCATTTAAAACGCGGGAAACCGTAGCAATGGAAACGCCCGCCTTTTCTGAAATATCATAAATCGTCATGTAATTACCTCGTAAATGAATGGATATGAGTTACATAAAAAAATGTAACTGTTTTCATAGACAGAATACATTAAGTGTTTTAAAAATGCAAGCCCTAAAAATAAAAAACTGTTTAAAAAATTTATTCAATATCTTTAAAACCTTGAAAATTGCGGATTTTTTTACTTGAAAAGATAGTTGACTTTCTATGTAAAACATTATAAAATGACAATGTAAGTGCTTACAGATTATGTAAGCAAAACCAAAGAGTTGGATAGGAGAATAGGATAATGGAATTATTAAATGCGGGCATGACCGGAAGAAAAGCAAGACCCATTAAAGTACTTCAGTTTGGTGAGGGAAATTTCTTAAGA
>JAZNMO010000095.1:0-3781 GCA_045579665.1 Lachnospiraceae bacterium | reverse complement strand
TCTTACTGTAAGCTAAAGCAATTTCCACCACCTGCATAGCAGGTGGATTTTTAGTATTTGGGCTCCATTTTTCGGAACTCGAAAAACTCCGTCCCAAATACAGGGCCCTGCCCTAACATTAAAAACGCAAACCAAACATATTGTTCGGTTTGCGACCTTTTCTAATTTATATTTATTACTAAAAACAAATTCCAACTATTTGATTTATAAGTGTTAATATTTATTAGCTTTTATAATGCTTACATAAGTCCAGCGCACGATTGAACGCCCATTGCCATTGGAAAAAAACCAATAAAAAAATGAACCATAATACATCCCCATATGTTTTTATCTTTTTCATATATATATCCCGTAATCAAACTCAGCAGTGCTGCACAAAACATATAATACATTGGATAACTTACATGCAATATACCAAATATCATGCTACATACCAAAAGCGTAATCAGGATATTTTTTTCTCCGCATAATCGCTTCACATTATCCTGCATAATACATTTAGCACAAAATTCCTGCACTACTACCACAAGCGGATACAACCATCTCATATCAATATCCAAGTGCGGCTCAAACCAGGGATGTGCAGCAATCTCACTATCAAATTCTGACAATATTACTTTGGATAACACTAAAAACAACATCACAAAAAGACAGATAATACCAGATCTAACAAGTGTTCTTTTGATTTCCACCTTTGTAGCTATAAATCCTGTTCGATACAATTTGAATGTGCCAAATTTACAGTAAAAAATACAAAAAACAATCGATATTACTTCCATCAATCTGGCAGTAAGATATTGGGGAACTACTTCCATACTTATCTGCAAGAAACGTACACCTACAAAAAAGCAAAATAAACACGAAATAATATATAGCAATATTGAATTATATTCATCCTGACTGACACTTTCTATCTTTTCTTCTCTTTCTCCTATTTCCTCATTTCTAATAATAGTAGCATCCATTTTTCAACCCTCTCAACTCTTTTTATATATGTAGCTTTTTAATATTAACAATATACTTTCTTGAAGTCAACACATTATTTTCCTAATTTTATATATAATTACACCATTTTATATATTCTGTGGTTTTACAAAAAAATCTGCAAACCCAGTCTTTTTACTAAGTTTGCAGATTTAAATAATTCATTATTCAGAGTCTCATTCGCAAAAACCCAAATATTATTCAATTTCTACATGATCTAAATGCCAGATTTCATCGACATACTCCTTGATGGTTCTGTCAGAGGTAAATTTACCAACATTTGCCACATTTAATATTGCACTCTTTGCCCAGCCACTAGTATTGCGGTAAGCCTTTTCTACTTCCTTATGCGCCTCGGCATAAGAACGGAAATCCTTTAAAATAAAGTAGCGGTCTGCCTTATCGGTACTCTGTGTATTCAGAAGTGAATTATACAGACTTCTAAACAGCTCCTTATCCTTAGAGTATGTTCCATCAATCAACTGGTCTACGACTCTCTTAATCTCTGTATCGTGATGATAGATATCCATTGGATTGTAGCCACCATAGTTCTCATATCGAATTACCTCATCTGAGCTTAGACCAAAGATAAATGCATGCTCTCTACCAACCTCTTCTACGATTTCTACGTTTGCACCATCCATCGTACCAAGAGTCAATGCACCATTTAACATGAACTTCATATTACCTGTACCACTTGCCTCCTTACTTGCAGTAGAAATCTGCTCTGAAATATCTGCTGCCGCAAAAATCATTTCCGCATTAGATACGCGATAGTTCTCAATAAAGACAACCTTAAGCTTGTCATTGATGCTCTTATCATTATTTACAACATCTGCAACCGCGTTAATCAGCTTAATCGTCAGCTTTGCATTCTTATAGCCTGCTGCCGCCTTTGCGCCAAAAATAAAGGTTCTTGGATAGAAATCCATTGAAGGATTTGCTTTCAACTGGTTATATAAATACATAACATGCAAGATGTTCAAAAGCTGTCGCTTATACTCGTGCAATCTCTTAACCTGTACGTCAAAGATAGAATCCGGGCTAACCTCTACACCATTATGCTCTAAGATATACTTTGCCAGACGTTCCTTATTCTGACGCTTAATTGCCATGAACTCCTTCTGCGCAATAGTATCATCTGCATACTTCTCAATACCTTTAATGACAGGTAAGTCTACAATCCAGTCATCCCCCACCTTATCCGTTACCCAGTCAGCCAAGAGTGGATTACCATGTAATAAAAATCTTCTCTGAGTAATTCCATTCGTCTTATTGTTAAACTTCTCTGGGAACAGCTCGTAGAAATCCTTCAGCTCCTGCTTCTTTAAAATCTCTGTATGTAATCTGGCAACACCATTTACAGAATAGCCTGCAACAATGGCAAGATGCGCCATCTTCACCTGACCATCTCCAATAATCGCCATCTTCTTAATCTTATCCGCTGCATCAGGATATTTGTTCACGATATCAATAATAAATCTTCTATTAATCTCCTCAATAATCTGATAAATACGAGGCAATAATCTGGAGAACAGGTCAACAGGCCATTTTTCAAGAGCCTCTGACATAATCGTGTGATTCGTATACGCACAGGTCTTTGTGGTAATCTCCTATGCTTCATCCCAGCCTAATTTAAACTCATCTAAAAGAATCCTCATAAGCTCTGCAATCGCAACAGTTGGATGCGTATCATTGAGCTGGAAGGTTACCTTCTCATAGAACTTATGAATATCATCATGCTTTGCCATATACTTCTCAATCGCAGTCTGCACAGATGCTGAAATAAAGAAATACTGCTGTTTCAAACGAAGCTCCTTACCTGCATAATGATTATCATTTGGATATAAAACCTCAACAATATTTTTCGCAAGATTATTCTGCTCCACCGCCTTCTGATAATCACCCTTATCGAAAGAATCCAGACTAAAACAATCCATCGGTACAGCATCCCATATACGAAGTGTGTTTACGATACCATTGCCATAACCAACGATTGGAAGGTCATAAGGAACTGCCTTAACAGACTGATAATCCTCCTGATAATAAATATCTCTTCCGTCCTCCCATCTGGTGCATACCTTACCACCAAACTTAATAATCTTGGTATACTCAGGCCTTCTAAGCTCAAATGGATTACCCTCTCTTAACCAATCATCCGGCGCCTCTATCTGATAACCATCACGAATCTCCTGTTTAAACATACCATAACGATAACGAATACCACATCCATAAGCAGCATAACCTAAAGTGGCAAGGGAATCCAGAAAGCAGGCCGCGAGTCTACCAAGACCACCATTTCCTAGCGCCGCATCAGGCTCCTGGTCCTCTACCATATTAATATCTAGCCCAAGCTCTTCTAATGCTTCTGCAAACTCTTTATATGCCATCAGGTTAATCATATTGTTACCAAGTGCGCGCCCCATTAAGAACTCCATTGACATATAATATACAATCTTTGGATCTTCTCTATCATATGCCTCCTGTGTCTTAATCCAATTATCTACAATTGCATCCTTTACTGCGTAGGAAACCGCCTGGAAAATTTGCTGTTCATTTGCTTCCTCCAGACTCTTTCTGTACAAGGTCTTAATATTGTACAAAACACTTCTTTTAAACATTTCTTTGTCAATTTCAGGCTTTCTTATCATAATATCCATACCTTTCCAATGTCAGGATTTATCCTATCTAAACCGACATATCTGTGTTATTTAATTTTGTAGTTTTTTCAAAAATTATGTTTCTTTAAAACGAATTTATGCAACAAACACTTTATTATTCTATATATTATACAATA
>JAZNMO010000094.1:0-19823 GCA_045579665.1 Lachnospiraceae bacterium | reverse complement strand
ATATATTTAAAGAGATACAATTACTTTCGATTTTAAAGATTCAGCTAACTCTGAGTTATCTAACGAAACACTTGCAACAATTTTAAAATGATAAGTTTCACTAATACTATCCAACTTCTGAACGATTTCTTCTATTCTGTCGGAACCTTCCAAGCAAGCTATCTTTAAGAAGCTATCAAAATACATCTGCTCTAAATCATTATCCTGAGAAACAATACCTCTGATGAAGCCTACAAACTCATCCGGATTACTAACTGCATAATCTGCAACATTAATCAGACGAATCTTGTTATTAAGCTCATACATATGACTCAGATTTTTGTCTAAATAGACAATATTGCCGGAAGCACCTTTTACTTCCTTATTCACCATATCTAAGACCTGCTTTGTCTTACCTTTTCCCTTTTTACCAACGATTAATTGTACCATCGTAACCCCTCCTATACTAGTAAGTAATTAAGTTATATTACTATTATAGTAGATTACATAAAAAATAACAATACAAATCTCTAAATCTCATTCAATAAATCTGTCATTTCTTGATATAACATCGTTCGGTCTGTCGATTTTAAAATCACAGATATGTAAGGATTGTTCGCTTGATCCTTGGAATATAGGATAAGACAACTACCGGCTGCGCTTGTCGTACCGGTCTTACCACCAATTACAGTCACATTATCCGGTGCAAAAGCATCACCCTTTAAATAGGCATTGGTAGTTGAAACGCTCATTTCCTTTTGAGCTCCATCCTTATCATGATAGATGGAATTATATCTTTCCGTATGAATAATCTCAATGAATTTGTCATATTTCACAACTTCATTACAAATCAAATACAAGTCATAGATTGTTGTGTAGTGATTAGGATCGGTTAAACCATGTGGATTCACAAAATGACTATTGGTTGCGCCAAGGCTATTGGCCATATCGTTCATCATATCAGCAAAGCCTTCTACGCTGCCACCAATATGCTCCGCCACCATAATCGCAACATCATTTGCAGATTTAAGCAACAATGCATGCAATGCCTGATCCAAAGTCATGGTATCGCCTTTTTGTACACCCAGCATAACTGCACCAGTCTCTGTAATATATACATTCTCAGAAGCAGTAATTACATCATCTAAATTGCCATATTTCAAGGCACACAAAGCCGTCAGTATCTTCGTTGTACTGGCAGGATTCAGCTTCTCATGTATATTTTTGGCATAAATCACACTGCTGTCATTCACATCAAAAAGACCAGCAGCAACAGCCATAGACATATCTACATCTGTCCCCTCATATACATCCCCTGTGGCAATACACAAACCATTGGCAAACGCATCCAAAGTTTCACCCTTCATGGATGCCGCTACTGAAAAGCTGGAATTACTTCTGTCTCTGTCATAAGAAAACGAATACTCCTTTGCTCCACAGCCTGCCAATAACAGAGAAGGTATTAAGATACAAATAATAATGCTTGTAATCTTATTTATACATCTCACGCCAATCTAAATCTCCTCTATCAAGTGACTTAATTAACAGTTCTGCTGATGCCAGATTCGTTGCTAATGGAATATTATGCATATCACAAAGTTTAATAGCATTATTCACATCAGGCTCATGCGACTTAGGATTCAATGGATCTCTAAGGAAAATAACCAAATCTATCTGGTTATGCTCAATCTGTGCACAAATCTGCTGTTCACCGCCAAGATGTCCTGCTAAATACTTATGAATATTTAAATTTGTAACCTCTTCAATTAATCTTCCGGTTGTTCCGGTAGCATATAAATCATTTTTGCTTAATATTCCTCGATAAGCAATACAGAAATTCTGCATTAATTTTTTCTTTCCGTCATGTGCGATTAACGCAATGTTCATGATATTTGCACCATCCTTTGTCAATTATTATACTTTCTAACGCACTGTAATCTTACATTCAGTACAATACCCATCCCAATATACAAGCTGACCAACGATGTCAGACCATAGCTGACAAATGGTAATGGAATACCTGTATTCGGAAATAATCCTGTGGCAACCGCTATATTAATAAAACCCTGGAAACCTATCAGCGCTGCCATACCACAACATATACAGGTTCCCGCTAAATCCTTCGCCTGACGGGCAACATTTATACACTCTAACACAATAAGAAATAGCAGAATAATAACAATACATCCACCTACAAAGCCTAATTCTTCACCCACAATTGTAAAGATAAAGTCTGTCTGAGGCTCTGAGATAAAGTTACCGTTCTTTACCGAACTAATCTCATTATTATTTAAGCCCTTTCCCCATAATTGTCCTGAACCAATCGCTGTCATAGCGTTTACCTGCTGATAAGCTGCACCCGTTGCATACTTCTCAGGCTCCAACCATGCCAAAATTCTCGTCTGCTGATATGTTTTGATAATCGTCTGATCCGGTTGCAATACCATCATAAAAAGTACAACTACTACTGGTACCGCTACACTTAAAACACCGATAATCAACTTATAACTCAAACCGCCAACATACCATACAACACAAAAAATCACCAATATTACAATACTGGTAGACATATCCGGCTGTTCATAAATCAAATATAAGGGCGGCAATAACAATACCAGCATTGCTGTGATTGTACGCCAGGAATTTAAATGTTCCCTATGTTTCATAATAAACTTTGAATAAAATAAAATCAACATAATTTTGCTAATTTCCGATGGTTGGAACTGAAATCCGATGTTCAGCCATCGCTTGGCATTGTTGACTTCTTCTCCAAATAATGCAACTGCAAGCAGCAGGATAATGTTAAAGAAATATATTAGCCAGTGAAAACGCAGGAAAAAGGAATAATCAAAGAAAGATAATACAACCATAATAAACAGACCCATGATAAATCCCAGTATCTGCTTGTTCTGTACAGCTTCCTTTGCACTGCCGATGGCAAGAATACCGATTACAGTAAGGCATACCATTAACAATATTAACTTAAAATCATAATCTCGTACTCTATAATTCTTAAACATTATCTCGCATCCTATATTCTAATTTTTAATATCCAAAATAGGAATATTCGCATATAACACCGGAGAAACCGCGCTTCTGCCTGATGTTCCCGTTTTGGTAATCTGAACCTCCATGCTGGCGGCATCTATCTTCATGTATTTTGATATTACATGTGCAATATCATTTTTAATCAGCTCCAGCATTTCGGGTGAACAACTTACCCTGTCTGATATCAGCAGAATCTTTAAACGGTCTTTTGCAATATTGCCCGATTTTTTCTTGCGAAAAAAAGAAAATAAACTCATATACGAACCTCCTGATTTTTATGGAATAATCCTGTCACCTTTGTCCATATCGTAAGGTTCTTTGCCAAATTGAGAAACGGAACTTCTTTTCCTTCCAATCGATTGCATATGTTCATAAATGCCTGACCTGCAAGAGAGCTCTTTCCTACCAATGGTTCGCCCTGATTGGTCGCAATCACTACATTTTCATCATCAGGAACCACACCTAAAAGAGGCAGACCTAAAATATCGATGACATCATGTACCGCCATCATTTCGCCGCGTTTTACAAGGTCCTGACGCAAACGATTTACTACCAGTTCAATCTTATGTATTTCATTAGCCTCCAACAAACCAATGATTCTATCTGCATCACGTATCGCCGAAACCTCTGGTGTTGTTACCACAATAGCATGATCAGCCCCCGCAATTGCATTCTGAAAGCCTTGTTCAATGCCGGCAGGGCAATCAAGGATAATATAATCAAACTGCGAACGAAGTGAATCAACCAGCCATATCATTTGTTCAGGACTGATACAGTTTTTATCTCTTGCCTGTGCTGCAGGCAACAAATACAAGCCCGCGTGTCTTTTGTCTTTAATCAGTGCCTGTTTTAACCGGCAGGAGCCCTCGATTACATCAACGAGATTGTAAACAATTCGATTCTCCAACCCCATTACAACATCAAGATTTCTCAGTCCAATATCTGCATCAATCACAACTACTTTTTTCCCCATCTCAGCTAGACCTGTTCCAACGTTTGCAGACGTAGTGGTCTTCCCTACGCCGCCTTTACCTGACGTGACAACAATTACTTCACCCATAACCATTAGTCCTTTCAAGTTCTGCATAGAAAAATTCTTGATATCTTTATTCAATTGTCAGAAAAAGCTTATATTGTAAAGCCTTCCAATACATCTTTTGTAATGTTTTCTACCTGTATATTTCCATTGTAAGTATATGCAATCTTCGGGACTGCCTTAGATTTTAATGCCCATTTTGAAGCCTTGGGTGGAAAATATTCCAAATCTCCGATACGAAGCTTCTCCGGATTCATATCCAAAGCAACCACGAAATGATTATTACTTCCGGCAGCACCTGCATATGCTTCACCTGTTAAACTGCCAAGTATTACAATGTCTTTTGCAGAGTAAACCGAACACCCTTCGCACACATCTCCTAAAATAATAATGCTATGCTCTGTTTCAATGCTTTGTCCGTCCTTTAGGGTTCCCCTATAGAACTGACCACAATTCTCATCCTTTTGGAAATTCAGATTATTCTGAATCCCAAGGAATTTGATGTTTTTATCTTCATCCCTGCCCATAAGGCAAAGTACATTAAGTCTTGAATTCTGTGTAATTGCATCCAGAATTGTTCTTTCTTCCTGTTCAGACAGTATTCTGCCCTCTAACGAAATCGCTACGGAAGCATTTTTAAAGAAATTATCTGCTTCTCTAAACTTTACTGCAATGTCTTCTAATAGTTCATCAAAAGGTATTTCACTATCCATAATAATTGATATTCCGCTTGAAAAACTTTTTAATATTACCGAATTCTTCACTTTTACTCCTTCTGTGTGTTTCACACGTCAACTAATATTGCAAAGCAATACCAACTACGTTTAATCCGCAGCGCCTGTCGTATTGTCAGGCATCTCTGCCGTACCCGAAAGAAGCTCCTCTTCTTCCTCCAAACCATAATAGTATTTATATACATCCTTGGCTGTCTGCGCTGCATTGGATGAGGTGTATCCGTATGGAATACGAACAGTAACCGAAATCTCCGGTTCCTCATATGGTGCATAGCTTACAAACAAGGCATGGTTTCCTCGTGACTTGTTTTCCTCTGCCGTACCTGTCTTACCGGCAACATTAATAGCCATATCTCTATAGTCCGAACGTTTTTTCACTACCTCGCGCATTCCTGAATGCAATACATCCCATACGCTGTCGTCAAGCTCAACGGTATTCCTGATTGTTGGCGAATAATCCTTTATCAGATTTCCTTGAGAATCTACAAGCTTATCCAAAATGCTCAGATTATAACAGGTACCACTATTAGCTACAGTCGTCACATATCTTGCAAGACCTACTGTTGTATAGTTGTGAGTACCCTGACCGATTAATGAAGTTACAAGCTGCTCGTCAGATACCTCGGGTTCTGATTCGATAATCTCAATTCCTGACTTCTCAGACAAGCCAAACATATCCGCATAGGTATACATCCTATCTAATCCATACTGTGCATTGAAGCCGCTACCGGTTTGTCCTAGACGATATCCGACTTCATAAAAGAAGCAGTTACATGAATTAGCAATACCACCCGAAACTGTAAGGCGACCATGAGACCTTGGATAAATCCAACATCTATGAATACTTGGTGCCATCTTCTCAAACACACCGGTACAGGTAATGGTTTCTCTTGTGGAAGCAACCACACCCTCATTTAATGCCGTAACAGCTGAAATCATCTTAAAGGTAGAACCCGGTGCCGTCTTTTGCTGTGTTGCTGCACTCCATAAAGGAAGGGACAAATCATTATTCAGCTTGGCATAATACTCGGCATCTACACCATTAGCGAGCTTATTAATGTCATATCCCGGATAAGATACCAAAGCAAGTACCTCACCTGTATTTACATCTGTAATAACACATGAACCTGAACATGGATCTAATGCCAGCTGAGCAGGTGTTATCTGCAGGGTTTCGATTAACTCATACATAAAGTCAAATGGCTTTAACCTGCCATTTTGCAAGGCTTCAATCTTGGCTTCATCAACACTGATCAAATCCTGTTCCCACAAAAGCATACACATCTGCTGTCCACTGATTACCCTATCGCTTATCATATACTGATACAGCTTCTTGGAAAATCCTGTATTAGAACGCAGATTATTCTTCACACATTTAATAATACAAGACAATATCTCCGAAGAATCAGAATACTGGCTATCCAAATCAAGCTTTGTAATATCAACCCAATTCTTTGAAATTGCGTAAGTCAAATATTCATTTAAACTAATTACCTCATCCTTAGTCCATGCAATATAAGTAGCATCCTCTCTATCAATTGCACTACTGATTAAAATGCCCTTATTCATCAGCATGGTAACAATATAACTCTGGTAATTCATATATTCTCTTGCAAGCTTATTATAAGGCGTTTTCTTATTAAGCAGTTCATCTTCCAAGGCATTAAGAACCTTTTCCTGCTTTTCGAGGAAAAGTGCCTGTACCGCCACTTCATTCTCAGCAGCATCCTCATGGGTAAAGTGCTCAATATCAATAATGTTGTTATTAATCAATGCAAAATATACATCATCTATCGGAATCTTAATGTCCTGAGAAGCACTCTCTGAAGAAGGATCATAATTATAAACATTACGCATCTTATCAACAATAACGCCTGCCAGTTTCTGCTCTATAATGTTATAAACAGCTACCTGCAAATCCTTATCCAAAGACAAATATACATGATTACCCGGCTGCGATTCGATAATATCTGTTGTATCAATTACCTTTCCCATATTATCTACATAAATGGTCTCGGACCCCTTCTTACCTTGAAGTTCAAGCTCCATAACAGCCTCTATACCACTCTTACCAACGGTGTCATTCATGGTATAGGAATCATTAGTCAGCAACAACTCATCCAATTCGTCCTGAGAAATCTTACCTGTATAACCAAGAATATGAGAAAAATAGTAAGGATAATTATACTTTCGTATGGTATCCTCCTGAATCTTTACACCCTCAAGCTCTGCAGAATTCTCCATAATAACTGCTACCGTCTTTTCAGAAACATCTGTAGCAATAGTCGTAGTAATATACTTTTGGTAAGAATACAAACTCATGTGATATCGAATGGTAACAAGCTGTAATACTTCCTTTTTGGTGTAACCTGCTCCAGGTATAAAATCGCCTCTTGTTCCATCCTCAAGAATATTGTACTCACCAATCTTATATTTGGAGGTACACAAATAGTCTATAACCTCCTGCGCAGATGCTGTCTTCTCGGCATATTTCAAGTCACTAATCTTGGAACGTCCGTAAACGTCGGCCAAAAAACGATTTAACGAAGTACCTGATACCTTGAATGCATAATCACCGTTCTCATCTAATATAATATTAAAGTCACTATCCAATTCATCCCCCTGCTTCTCAATCATATGAATCAGCTTGTATAGGGTCTCATTGATAGCGGCATTCTTTGAAGAACCGGACTCATACACATCTTCAATTACAACAGAATATGCCAACTCATTATAAGCAAGAAGGTTACCGTTTCTGTCATAAATATTTCCACGGGTACCTTCTGTAATTCTCTCTTTTTGAATTTTAAGTTGAAAATTATTCAGATATGTTTCGCCATTAACGATTTGCAAATAAAACAATCTATATATTAAGACTGCCGCCATTGCGATAAACACAAGAAACAAGACAAACAATCTGGAAGTCACAATATTAAACAAATTTTCTCTTATTTTCTTAAGCACGCTTGCGGTCACCCCTTTTATGCATATTATCTAAGGTCAGGTTCAGCAAAAGAATAAGCGGATATAAAATAATAGTTACCAGAATCGTATACACAATCTCCGGTATAATAATATTCTTTAAATAGAAACCAAAAACAAATCTTCCCCTCAAAAGGAAAAGTAAAACATAACAAACAAAAGAATATGTAAAGTCGCTTACCGAAATTAATAGCAAAGGAAGCGTAATGTCGTTATGATAAAAAATTCTGTGGAACAATCCATTTGCCGCACCGATATAAAGATAAATCAATGCATAAAAGCCTAATACATCACCATAAAAGATATCCATCAAAAGTCCACAGAAAAAACCTGTTACCATTCCGTAACGTCTTCCATACATAAAGCCGTAGGATGCGGTAACAATAATTAGAAGATTAGGGGAAATACCACCAAAGTTTAAATACTGAAATAAAGTAGTTTGTAATGCAAAGCTAATCAGTATAATAAATACTAATGCAATATTTCTCTTCATTGATACACTCCTAATCCTCTATCTGCTGCTTTAATTCCAAAATAACAAGAACTTCCTCCAAATGTTCAAAATCAACAGCCGGTGTTAAGGTACCTGATTTTGTAATATTGTTAGAATCCTGTTCAACGTCATTAATATAACCAATCAAGATGCCTGGTAAATATTTATCACTGATATTGGAAGTAACCACTTTATCACCGATTTTTACCGCATCTTTGGAATCGATTAACTGTTTAAAAGAAATCAATCCCTGTCCCATTAATTCCAAAGAGCCTGAAACAATCAGATTATCAGAGCTTGCAAGAACCATACCGCTTACATTGGAATTATCATTGATAATCGCATTTACCTGCGCCCAATTCGGACCAATATCAACAATTCTTCCAACCAGACCGCCGCTTGCAATGACATTCATATCAATTGCAAGGCCATCCTCGGTTCCTTTATCCAGCGTAAAGACGTGGAACCAGTTGCCGCTCTCACGGGCAATCACTCTGGCTCCCACCTTCTCATAGCCGCTATACTCTGCATCCAATACAAAAAGCTCTCTAAGATTATTCAATTCATATTTGTCCTGCTGAAGCTGTGTGTTCTCTATCGTCAACTCGTCAATCTGCTTTCTAAGCTCTTGATTCTCCTCCAGAACAAGTCTAAGCTCACCCAGTTCATCTACCCTTTGGAAAATCCAAGAACCAATACGGCTGATACCGTCCTGAAAAGGAACAACAATGTAAGACACCACTTTATTCATAGGTGCCGTACTGATATCCGTTAAAAAGGTAAAAGCCATCAAAAAAATACAAACCGTCGTCAAAAGTAAAAGCAAATATTTGCTTGGGATTCTAAAACCTTCACGCTTCCTCTTTACGATTGGGCTCATTATTTACTCATTCCTTCTAAATAAGCTACGGATTTATAATTATCATCCTTAATAATCTTTGATAAACCAAGAGCAACACCTGTAATTGGGTTCTCGCTTACATTAACCTTAAGTCCTGTTCCCTTGGCAATTAATTCAGCAAGATGACTTACCTGCGAAGCACCACCTGTTAAATAAATACCTCTTCTGAAGATATCTGCTGATAACTCAGGTGGAGTTCTCTCTAAGATTACTCGGATATTATCAATAATCATATTAAAGTTTTCAAGCATGCAGCTGCTTACAAGATCTGTAGGAATCTCCTTCTCCATAGGAAGTCCTGTTACAATATCACGACCATATACAATAGCACCCTTCTTCTGGGCCTCTAACTCAGCAAGCGCAATCTTTACGTTCTCAGCTGTCTTCATACCTACAATCAAGCTGAACTCCTTACGGATAGCATTCTTAATGGATTCGTCAAACTTCTGACCGCCGACCTTAATCAAACGGCTTAATACAATACCACCAAGAGAAAGAATAGAAATCTCTGTTGTATGGTAACCTACATTTACAACCAAAATACCCTGTGAGTTTTTCACGTCAATATCAAGTCCAAGTCCATCAGCTACAGCCTTCTCAACACGCATAATCTTTTTTGCCTTTAAATTAGCATCCTTTACAAGGTCAAAGAAAGCTCTCTTTTCTACATCAGTAATATCTGAAGGAACAGCAATATAATAATCTGCCGGCTTAATATTTCCCTTATTACTATCCATAACAAAGTTACGAAGTAAAAGCTGCATATTCTTGATATCAGCGATTACACCATTGCATAACGGATAAGAAATCTCAATATTGGCAGGTGCCTTCTCAAACATATCAAAAGCAGAATCGCCGTATGCAAATAAATTCTTCTTATCTTCAATTGCAATCATATTCTTCTCAACAGTAACACTGTCACCATGAGTATTATAAATTTTAATTGTTCTGGTACCCAAATCAATACCAAATGCGTTGTTAGCCAAAATAACAACTCCTTTCTGTGCCTCTTATAAAAGTCCTTTTTGTTTAAAGCTTATAAATCGATTATCCCCAATAATGATGTGGTCTATCAATGGAATATCGATTAAATCGGATACTTCTTTTATCTTATTGGTAATTAAGCGGTCATTCCTGCTCGGGGTAGGATCTCCGCTTGGATGATTGTGTAAAATCATAATAGAAACTGCATTCTGCCGTAATGCCACCAGAAAAATCTCACGTGGCGATACTAACGATGAATTCACGGTCCCCTTAGAAAGAACTACATCTTCAATCAGACGATTCTTGTTATCCAAAAGAACAAGTAATACCTGCTCTGTCTCCTGATGCCGCAATCTTTCCATATAGAAATCTGCCACTGATTCAGGACTATCAAAGGAAAGCCCAAGCCTTGCCTGCATAAAAGCTGTTCTCTTTGCAATCTCTGCAATACAAAGAAGTTGTGTTGCCTTGACCTCCCCAATCCCGGAAATCTTCATAAGCTCCCGCATCGAATAATGATAAAGTCCAAGCAAGCCACTCTTTTGCCATGAATTCTCTAAGATTTCCCTACCAAGCGCAATCGGTGTTTTATCCCGCGTGCCTGTCCGAAGAATAATCGCTAAAAGCTCAGCATCCGTCAAACTTGCAGGTCCAAGCCTCTTGAACTTGTCATAAGGTAAATCTTCCTTTGCATATATTTCCTTAAAATCACTCATCATCCTTTTATGTCCGCTCTCCTTACAATGCCAAATGACATAAAAAGATTATTTTCAACCATAAGCTATCTTACCACACGTAAGTGCGTCTGTACACAAAAAACATTAGATTTTTTTCGACGTCTTATGTAAAATTGCTGTCATTTTATAGTAGATTACAAGGTAACAAGCCCTGCATTTACTACCTCCTGCAAGGTTTTCATAATACCAAATCTTGCATGCTCGAAGGTAAGTCCTCCCTGGAAATAAACCGCATACGGCGGCTTAATCGGTCCGTCGGCACTAAGTTCAATAGAAGAACCTGATACAAATGCACCTGCTGCCATAATAACCTGTGCGTCATATCCCGGCATATCCCAAGGTTCAGGGGTTACAAAACTGTCAACCGGTGCTGCTGCCTGTACACCCTTACAGAATGCAATGACGCCCTCAGGTGTTCCAAACTCCACAGCCTGAATAATATCATGACGGGATTCCGTACTGTTTGGAACCACGCGATATCCTAATTTCTCATATACATTTGCCGCAAAGATTGCGCCCTTTAAAGCACCTGCCGTAACAGTCGGTGATAAGAACAAACCTTGGTAAAAATCCTTTAAAATGCCAAGGGAAGCACCAACCTCCTTACCAAGTCCCGGTGAAGTAAGTCTGAATGCTGCATTCTCTACGCAAGCCTTTGTTCCTGCAATATAACCGCCAATCGGTGCCAGTCCGCCGCCCGGATTCTTAATTAAAGAACCGACAATCATATCAGCTCCTACATCAGAAGGCTCCATTCTTTCTACAAATTCTCCATAACAGTTATCCACCATGCAGATAACATCAGACTTAATATTCTTAATGAAGGAAATCAACTCACCAATTCTTGCGACTGAAAGAGTCGGTCTTGTCTGATAGCCTTTTGAACGCTGAATGGTAACAAGCTTTGTCTTTTCATTAATTGCCTTCTTAATATTTTCATAGTCAAAGCTGCCATCCGGAAGTAAATCCACCTGTTGATAGCTGACACCGTACTCTCTCAAAGAGCCCTTGGACGGTCTGATGCCAATAACCTCCTCTAAGGTATCATATGGCTTTCCTACAGGAGATAATAACTCATCTCCCGGTCTAAGATTACTCATAAGTGCAAGTGCTAACGCATGAGTTCCACAGGTAATCTGAGGTCTTACAAGAGCATCCTCTGTATGGAACACCGAAGCATATACAGCTTCCAGCGTATCTCTTCCGATATCATTGTAGCCATAGCCTGTCGTTCCCAATAAGCAAGCCTCACTTACCTTATTATCCTGCATCGCCTTTAGCACCTTTAACTGGTTATACTCTGCAGTTTCATCAATTTCCTTAAAGCGCGGCTCAAGCTCCTTTAAAATCTCCTTGCTGAACTGATATACCTCGTCAGAAATACCAAGCTCCCTATATATGTTCTCTACATTACATTCCATATATGTACCTAACCTTTCTATTTCTCTATACACTCAACCATGTATTGTAGCATCTTTTCCTCATCATATGCAAATTTATCTTTTTCCACCCAGATGACATCTCTTTCGCGACGGAACCAAGTCAGCTGTCTCTTTGCAAAATGTCTGGTATCACGCTTAATCAGATACACTGCTTCATCCAGAGAAATCTCACCAAGCAGATAAGAAATAATCTCTTTATAGCCCAAGCCCTGCATTGCCACCGAATCACGCTCACATCCCATATCCATAAGCTTCTTGACCTCTTCCACAAGTCCCTGCTCTAACATAATATCAACTCGTTTATCAATATTGGCATACAGACGTGCTCGTTCATCCGTCAAAACGAAATAGCACGAATCATACGCTGACTCTTTTGCACGCTCTTCTTCATTATGCTCTGAAATCTTCTCCCCCGTCTGACGGTTATATTCAATTGCACGAATTACACGCTTGATATTATTGGCATGAATCGCCTCGGCCGCTTTGGGGTCGCACTCTGCAAGCATGGCATGAAGATATTCCGCGCCTTTTTCCTTTGCAAGTGCCTCAAGTTCTTCTCTCAGCGCAGTATCTTCATCATTCTGCGTAAAATCAATATCATATAATACCGACTGGATATAAAAGCCTGTACCGCCTACAATAATCGGAATCTTACCCTTGGCATAAATCTCTTCCATTGCAGCCTTCGCATGCTGTTGGAACAATACCACATTAAAATCCTGTGTCGGCTCCAAAATATCAATCAAATGATGCTTTATGCCATTCATCTCTTCCGGCATAATCTTGGCAGAACCGATATCCATATGCTTATACACCTGCATAGAATCCGCTGAAATAATCTCACCGTTTAGCTTTTTTGCCAATGCAATGGATAATTTCGTCTTACCTGCTGCCGTAGGTCCTGTTAATATCACTAATCTACGTTTCATAATTATAATACCTTTCGATATAAGGATTTTTACGTTACAACTCTTTTGAATTTCTTTTCTATCTCATACTTAGACATAGAAATAATTGTAGGGCGTCCATGTGGACAGTTATATGGATTCTCAAGCTCTAACAGCTGCTCGATTAACCGGTCTGCTTCCTCATAGGTCAGGGAATTATTGCCTTTCACTGCTGCCTTACACGCCATGAAAGCTATCTTTTCACGAATAATCTGCGGAACTCCCTTAACAGGACTGTCAGTCAGCTCCGTCAGAATCTCTTCAAACAGCTCCTTCATACCATAGCCAAAGAGCTCATACGGGACACCTCTTAAAGCATAGGCATTCATACCAAAATCTTCAATCTGAAAACCAAGCTCTTCAAAATACTGACCATAGGTACGAATGATATCTGCTTCTCTTGCCGTACATCCAATGATAATCGGAGGCGTCAATGTCTGTGAATACAGTTCATGATTCTCTACTTTTTTCAATATCTGCTCATATTTTACCTTCTCATGAGCTGCGTGCTGGTCAATCATCAGCATCTTATCACGATACTCTATCATCCAATAAGTGTCAAATACCTGACCGATGATTCGATATTCCTGCTTTGCTTCTTTGGTCAACAGCTTCTCATCAAAGAAATTAAGCTGTTCGGGCTTCTCTATAATAATCTGTTCCTTAGCCTTAATAACACCAAGATTCGTCTTATCAGGCTCCTTTTCACCTCCAAGAATCTTGGAAAGCATGGATTGCATAGGCTTATGCTCCATTGGCTGTTCGGAGACCTTTGGAACCGGAATGGGGTCAACATTTTTACGATTATCCTCAAAGAAACTATCTTCATCCGTCTTTGGTAGAGCACGCTCCTTCGTTACTGCGCTCTCCTGCTTCATAATATTTTCCTCGCCCTTATGATAGGCCACCTTATTATTAAACAGAAACTCTCCTACATTCTCCTTCTTAGACGGAGCCCCCGAATAATTATAACTGCTCTCTTCACGAAGCAGATTTAACGATGTTTTCGGTGCGACGGGCTGTTCTATCTTATCTGCAACATTTACCGAAACCTGAACAGGCTTTGAATCCTCCTTCTGAATACGAACCTTTTCAAACGGTTCAGGTGCCGTAATCCTCTCCGGCTTTGCAGAAGGCTTCTCATCCTTACCAAGTGTTGCAGAAGGAATCATCTCCTGTGTACCTAAGAAAGAAGCGATATTCGTAGAAATCATCTGATATACCGCATTCTGGTTGGAGAAACGAACCTCCATCTTGGTCGGATGTACATTCACATCGACGCTCTCTGTAGGTACTGTAATATGCAATACACAGAACGGATATCTATGCTGCATCAGATAGGACTGATAGCCATCCTCTATTGCCTTAGATATCACTTTACTCTTAATATATCGCCCATTTACAAAGTAATTCTCAAAATTTCTATTGGCACGATTCAAAACAGGCTTACCAAGAAATCCCTCTATGGTAATATCCGTATCTACAATTTGGATTGGAATCATCTCTGCCGCAATCTCTCGTCCAAAAATACGATAGATAATTGCTCTCAAATCACCATTTCCCGTAGTAAAAAACTTCGTCTGGCCATTCAACACATATTTAAAAGAGATATCCGGATTCGACAATGCCATATGCTCCAATAAATCTGTAACATAGCTTCCTTCTGTCATGGCCGTCTTAAGGAACTTACGTCTTACAGGTGTATTAAAGAACAGATTCCTTGCAATAAAGGTGGTTCCGTCAGGCGCTCCCACCTCTTCAAATGCAGTCTCACGTCCGCCCTCAATACAGAAGCGTACACCGGTCATCTGCTCCTTTGTCTTTGTAATAATCTCTACCTTGGCAACCGCAGAAATACTTGACAATGCCTCACCACGAAAGCCTAAGCTATGCAGACGTGTTAAATCCGAAGCATCCTGAATCTTACTGGTGGCATGACGAAGAAAGGCATTACGAACCTCTTCCTTCTCAATGCCTCCTCCATCGTCCGTTACTCGTATAAATTCAATTCCGCCATCTCTGATTTCTACCGTGATTGCCTTTGCACCGGCATCCATGGCATTCTCCACCAGCTCCTTTATGACACTGGCAGGACGCTCTACTACTTCACCGGCAGCAATCTTATCTATGGTAGTATCATCCAAAACATGAATCTTTGCCATTTGTTCTCCCCTTCTTTGATAGACTTAATCTATTGACCATCGGTTCTTAAGCTTACTTTGTAATCTGTACAGAGTATTCAATGCATCTAAAGGTGTCAAATTGGAAATATCAATCTCCTGAAGCTCCTTTACCACATCCTCATCTTTTACGGTATCAAACAGAGACATCTGCCCCATGTCTACATCATCATAATGCTTAACCTTTTTCTTATCGGACTTATTATCAACAGCAATACTTTGCACCTTTTCAGTGATATCATTATCACTAAGCTGCTCTGCAATCTCCTTTGCTCTGTCAATTACTATATCAGGAACACCCGCAAGCTTTGCAACCTGAATGCCATAGCTTCGGTCAGCACCACCCTTAATAATCTTTCTAAGGAATACGATGTCATCACCCTTTTCCTTAACAGCGATGCAATAATTATTCACATTATTCATCTTACCCTCAAGCTCTGTCAGTTCATGATAATGGGTTGCAAATAAGGTCTTAGCACCAAGAAGTTTCTTATTACTGATGTGCTCAATTACTGCCCATGCAATACTTAAACCATCAAAAGTAGAGGTGCCTCGTCCAATCTCATCTAACACAAGAAGACTCTTAGCAGTCGCATTGCGAAGAATATTGGCTACTTCATTCATTTCCACCATAAAGGTACTTTGACCGCTTGCAAGGTCGTCAGATGCACCAACACGGGTAAAAATACGGTCTACAATGCCAATATTGGCACTCTTAGCAGGAACAAAGCTTCCTAGCTGTGCCATCAATACAATAATCGCAGACTGTCTCATATAGGTAGACTTACCTGCCATATTCGGCCCTGTAATAACAGAAATACAGTGTCTGCCATTATCAAGGTAGGTATCATTTGCCACAAACATATCATGGTCAATCATTTTCTCAACAACAGGATGTCTTCCATCCTTAATATCAATGACTCCCTTATCATTCAGAGTTGGTCTAACATAATGATTCTGCTCTGCAACAATAGAAAGCGATGCAAACATATCCAGTCTCGCCACAGCCTTTGCTGTCTTCTGAATACGTTCAAGCTGTGCTGCAATATCATCACGGATTCTGCAGAAAATATCATACTCCAAGGTATTGAGCTTATCCTCTGCATTTAAAATCGTATCCTCTAATTCCTTGAGCTTTGGAGTTGTATAACGCTCTGCATTCACAAGAGTCTGCTTTCTGATGTAATCTTCCGGCACAAGCTCCTTATAGGAATTAGTTACCTCAAAATAATAACCAAATACTTTATTATACTTTACCTTGAGATTCTTAATCCCTGTACGTTCTCTATCTTCTTCCTCCAATGCTGCAAGCCAGCTTTTACCCTGCATCTTGGCATTACGGAACATATCTACATTCTCATCAAAACCATTCTTAATGATACCACCCTCACGAATGGTGAGAGGCGGCTCCTCTGTAATGGCATCACGAATCAGATGATATAAATCCTCCAAGCCGTCAATTTCATTCTCAATCTCAACCAAAAGCTTGGCATCAAATTCACGAAGCACAGTCTTAATGTGCGGAAGCATCTCCATAGAATTGGCAAAGGCAATCAAATCTCGTGGATTTGCTGACTTATAGCTGACCTTACCAAGCAGACGCTCCAAGTCATAGATTGGATTCAAATATTCACGAATCTCATCCCTGCCCACCATATTATTACAAAGCTGTTCTACTGCATCCAGACGGTCATTGATATCATCCTTATTAATCAGCGGCTGCTCAATATCACTACGAAGCCTTCTTGCACCCATGGCAGTCTTGGTCTTATCAAGCACCCACAAAAGAGAGCCTCGCTTCTGCTTCTCACGTAATGTCTCTGTAAGCTCTAAGTTACGTCTGGTAGAGCTGTCAAGCAACATATAACGGCTTGCAAGATACGGCGTAATATGAGTAATATGCTCTAAGGATGTCTTCTGTGTCTCCAGCAAATACTGCATCATGGCACCGGAAGATATCAGTCCTGCCGGAAAATCTTCTATACCAAGTCCTTGAAGCGTATTCACCTTGAAGTGATTCATCAATACATTACGACAGCCGTCATCATCAAAATACCATGCGTCCAAAGAGTATACCGCAATTCCAAGACGATTGCGCAAATCATCAACATCAAAACCACTCATGATAAAGCCGTCATTGCATATAATCTCTGTCGGCATATATTTGTAAATCTCATCCTGCAGCTTACTTAAATCCTCAACCTCTGTTACATAGAAGTCACCGGTTGTAATATCGGATACCGAGATTCCGATTCCGTTCTGGAAATAAGTAACACACATCAGATAATTATTCTTTGATTCTTCTAATGCCTGCATATTCAGGTTCGTGCCCGGTGTAACAATTCGCACCACCTCACGTTTCACGAGCCCTTTAGCAAGCTTCGGGTCCTCTACCTGTTCTCCGATAGCTACCTTATAGCCCTTTGTTACCAGCTTATTCAGATAAGTATCTACCGCATGGTACGGAACACCGCACATGGGTGCCCTTTCCTCCAGACCGCAGTCCTTACCCGTTAAAGTAATTTCTAAAACCTTAGACGCTGTAATCGCATCCTCAAAAAACATTTCATAAAAGTCACCGAGTCTATAGAACAAAATGCAGTCAGGATATTGCTGCTTAGTCTCCATATACTGTTTCATCATCGGTGTCAGTTCCGCCATTGTAAGTTTCTCTCTTTCTCTAATTTCAATCAGTAACTCATAACGTATAAAACGGGCAAATGAGTTACTTTTGCCCGCTCTTATCATATAGATTTATTTTAACACATTTACATAATTTGTACAGAGGTTATTATTGCGAAATTTTCTCTTAAACTATCTGTCCAATTGTTCAATCCTTGCTTCAAATTCATCCAATTTATCAATCTTTAAATAGTAGTCCTTCCTGACATCATCCACCGTACCTGTTACGGATACAATTCCTGCCAGATTGCCATAATAATCAATCACCGCAGTACCGCTTTCACCCTTACGGGATACGCTATATGCTGACAAACAGGTGCAATAGAACTGATAATCTTTATCAAGCTTCTCATCCTGCCAAACAAAAGAATCATATGCAAAAATTGCCTCTGTTTCTTTCGCCGTGATTTCTCCGTGCTCCAGATTCGCACAGTGCAATACCAACGGCTCTCCTTCTTCCATACTCATGTAATAAAAGGGATTATCATTAATACTAATCTGTCGAAGCTGTAACAAATCCTCTGTCGGAATAAGTGAAACCGGAATTCGGAACAAGGATATCTCATTGTCACATGCGAGCCTTATATACGGAAGCCTTGCATATATACTTTCACCGTTAAAAAATGTTATATATGCACCATCCCTCATATCTGTCATTCCGTGTTCGACTGACAGGCAATAAATGTATTCGGGCGAAATATAAGCAATCACCCCTGAACAAATTGCCTTGTCACTTTCCAAATTCAAAAGGGCAGGTAAGGTAAGCTCCAATGCTTTGTCATAATCCGGCTCATGTAATGCCTCATAACGGAAGTAATTGCATTCATGTAATATTTCAAGCTCCTCCTTGGTTAATCCATACTGCTTATGCTCTGCCTGTCTTTCATAAAGCGTTTCATTGCATACAAGAACCCTTGCATTCTTTGTACTTGTCGCACCACAGCTGTCTGTAATGGAATATGTAATTTCATAAGTACCCATCCTGCTACAATCCAAATCCTCGGTATTTACTTTGATTTTGTCTGAAATAGTTCCATCCATACGGTCAACAGCAAGCACATTTCTTAATGCATCAAATTCTTCTCCCTGTAATACCAGTCTGTCACGTACATTTACAAGACTAGGTACATCATTCACAATGACCGAAACATATTTGTTACTAATATTCCCATATCGGTCCTGTGCCTGTATCAGAAAGGAATGCTCTCCAACCGTATTAAAGGAAATCGCATCCTTTCTCTGATTGAGAATAAAATACGCTTCTGTCAGATTTGACCTGTCATAAATACTTTCGACAAAATACGAAATATCATATTCTTCATTTAGCGTCAGATACGAAATATCCTCGCGTATATGCAAAACAGGGGACACTGTGTCTGTCAAGCCCTCTCGAGTTGTATCGCATTTTATGCAAAGAAGGTAAACCAGTATTAATATTACTAAATTTCTTACAAAATAATAACCTTTGGTATATTTCATGCTTCTATTCCTCTATGTATATTTATAAATAAAACGTTATCACATCTTTATCTGCTAATATCTATAGCTATTATAGCACTTTTGTAACTACAATTTCACCCATACTCGACAAATTGACTTTTTTTCCCTAATTTCAAATATTTTCTTGCAACATGCATGTCTACCATGTATAATATACGCGGATATATTTTTTTAGGCA
>JAZNMO010000093.1:0-6479 GCA_045579665.1 Lachnospiraceae bacterium | reverse complement strand
AAGAGATAATCAAAGAGAATTATCAAAGAAGCTACAAACCTCAGAAACTCAGTGTTTCTGGGGTTTTTCTTTGTATATGAAATGTGATGGATGGTTGTGAAAAGTAGGAAAAAGTAACTCGTAGGGTACAAGTAGGTAACACGTAGGACACAAAGTTATCACCCTATTTTGTTTATTTCAGCTACAAGGACCTCGATATCGAGATGGGTGTATACCCGCTCTGTCAACGTCATAGCACCAGAGTGTCCCACAATCTTCTTTATCATGGTCGGTTCCACATGAGCCTCTGTTAGCATGGAGATACAGGTGTGTCTTGTATCGTGCGGCTGATGCTTCATGCCAAGAGCTTCCATGAGAGGAAACCAGTAACTGTCCTTGTAATTGCGATACAGGAAGTGTTCGTTGTTTTCTGTGTGAAGCAGGTACTCGCAATCAGAAGATTCGTACCAGGCCTTGTAAAACGGAAGAACTTTGTCTGCAATAGGAACTTTTCGGATTCCGTTTTCGGTTTTGCTGGCAATCACATCGAAGTATTGCTCTTCCAAGTGAACATTTTCCTTCTTTAAATCCAGAAACTCGGAGATTCGGCAGCCGTTATAAATAAGCATCAGTATAATCTGATAATACTTATCGTCTTTCAGGTCCCAAAGTCGTTCAACTTCTGACTTCTCAAACTTCGTCCGTTCATTCTTATTTGGATTCTTATTCTTGTGCTTTACAACATCCACATATTCAGAATAGTTTTTGTTGCACACATCATGCTTCATGGCATAATCATAAAGCTGATTAAAGAGCACTTTTAATTTCCTCAGAGTAGGATAGTTCTTTCCACAGGTATCTATCACATTTTGTAAATCATTAAGCTTAATGTCCCGGAAGGGAATATGGTACAGTGTACCACATGCCCGATAGGATGCGGTATAACCATTCACATTTGACTTGGAAATGGTAGGATATTTTTCCTTAGACCACAAGTCATAGATGTCTTGGAATGTCGTCCTGGATGCATTTGCATCGAAGGGATTCTGATGATATTCCGCAAGCATCTGCAATCCTTCCTTCTTTGTTTCGGCATAGCCGATTACGGCATACTTTTGCTTTTTCTTTTCTGTAACAGGATCAATCTCCCATCCAGTTGTAATTTTGACCATATACGGTCTTCGTCTGTTGCCGGATAGTTTTTTTACACTTCCATATCCGTTCGGTAATTTCAAATAATATCAATCCTCCTTTAGTGCCCAGATTAATTTATGATAGAAGGCTATTTGCCTGTATCATCGGTCTTGTTTATTAGTTTGATTCCTGCGTAGTACGCCAGTTCTGTTTCAAACCAATGGTCAAAGTGAGCTTTATCTACCGGTGTATTATCGTGGTCTGTAAGCTCCTCTGCATATCTTTCTAAAAAGAGACATAAGTCTTGATTCAGTTCAGCTGCTTTGTTATTTCCGTCAAATCGCAGAGAACAAGTCCATTCCTCATGCTGAGGTGGTCTTTTCACATCAATATCGAAATAAAGACCGGCTTTTTTATTAAGTTCGTTAATTACATACAAGACATCAGAAAGTGTGTCTAAACGGATTTCCTGCTTTTGATATCCTATGATATCGGTAGGGGAAACCTTCAGAGCTTTGGCAATTTCATTAATTATTGCAATGGAAGGTTCGATTTCTCCGCTTTCATACTTTTGAATGGTTCGCATGGTCTTTCCGAGTATCTCAGCCAGTTCTGTTTGGCTCAGATGTGCTGCTTTTCTTGCGGCTCTTATTCTCATTCCCAGTTCGGTTTTGTCCTTCATATCGGCACCTCGCTTTATTTGTTTGTCTGAATTGTAACACATGGCAATACGAAGTGTCAAGTCGTAATACGAAAAAATAATTCGCATTTTGTATTGACAAAACGAAATGACGGTGATAATATAAAACACGAACAAAAAGTTCGTAATTATAACAAGGGAGGTGAGAGGATGAGCGAAAAGAAGTTATATGTGGAGCTTCCACCGTTTACAGGAAGAAATGTTTCCATAAGCGAGATTGCAGAGGCTATGCATAAGGATGCCCAGTATGTAAGAATTGGTCTTCAGCAGGGAATCTTTAAGTTTGGATATGCAATGAAGGTTGGGAATTCCAAGGAGTACAACTATTATTGCCCGGACAGAAAGGTCTGGGAAGAAATCGGCTATTTTTGCCCGGAAGCTGTCTGAGGACAGAAAAATAGACTTACCTGTTGGCGCAAGTAAGTCTATCAAAAGCCGGAGCCTTCTTATATATCGTGATTAAAGTATACCAAGGTTTCCGGCTTAATTCAATAAAAAATTGTTGGAGGAAGGAAAATGGAAGAAAACAAAACAGAGTTAAAACTGATTCACATGTCTGAAATTGAATCGGAAGAAGTCTCTTGGTTATGGTATCCGTTCATTCCATACGGGAAGCTGACAATCGTTCAGGGAGACCCCGGGGATGGAAAAACAACATTTGTACTTAATGTTGCGGCGAAACTCTCAAAGGCAGAGGCACTTGATGAGACAATGAAGTGTGAGGAACCGATTCATATTATTTACCAGACCGCGGAAGACGGACTGGCTGATACGGTGAAGCCAAGACTTGAAAAGGCCGGTGCAGATTGCACCAGAATATCTGTGATAGATGAGAGTGATAAGTCCCTTTCTATGGTGGATGAGAGGCTTGAGGAGGCATTGCAGAGAACAAATGCAAAGTTACTTATTCTTGACCCGATTCAGGCTTATTTGGGCGGCGGAATGGATATGAACAGAGCCAATGAAGCCCGGGATATGACGAAGAGGCTTGGTGTTCTGGCGGAGAAGTATAAGTGTGCAATTGTATTGATTGGTCACATGAACAAAGCAGCCGGTAATAAAGCGGCATATAGAGGGATGGGTTCCATAGATTTCTACGCTGTTGCCAGAAGCGTATTGCTTGTGGGAAGAATTGAGGGAGAACCGGAGCTGAGAGCATTGGTTCAGATAAAGAATAACCTTGCCGCATTCGGTCATTCAAAGGCATTCCGACTGTCAGAGAATGGATTTGATTGGATTGGTGATTATGAGATTACTGCGGATGAGGTTCTTGGAGGAATTGCTCCGAAGACAAATAAAACGGAGCAGGCGAAAGAACTTCTGAGGGAACTTGCGAAAGAGAAAAGTATGTTGCCAAGTAATGAAATAATTGAACTGGTAAAGCAGGAGAATATCTCAAAGAGAACACTGGAAAATGCCAAAAAGGAACTGGGAATCAGAGCGAAAAAGATAAACAGTGTCTGGTACTGGGTACTGACAGAAGAACGATAAGGAAGCACGCAACAATGCAAGGTGTCTGAAACTGCATTCTTTAAGATTGCAAGGATGCAAAAAGCTAAACACTCTGCGTTGTTGCGGACTTAAGGAAAAGAGGTGATTGATTTGAAAATGGTTCAAATACCTGAGAGCCTGTTTATAGCACTTATGAAATATCATATGCTTGAGATGGAGGAGTGTTTGCCGGAAATCAAAACCGGATTAGAAGAAAAATTGGAGGCAATGGTAAAGAGAGAATTATATACAAAGTCAAAGACAGCAGAGACAGAAGCAGAACGGGAAGAGGCACGCAAGAAATATCTTGATAAGGTTGGTATGCACCGAGACTTTCGGTGGTGACAATTGTACGCGAAGCGTAGGTTACTCATAAGGCATTATGAGTAACCCCCTAGGGATAATGACAAACCTCAAGCAGGGCTTGAGCTCCATCATTATCCGGGGGCTCTTCGAGGAGTCTGCCGACGGCTCCGGTGTCCAATGTAAAGGAGGTAGGTAGAATGATTTCATATTCATTTCATTTGTCCACCGGGAAGCACTCGCTCACCACCTGTCGCAAAGTATCAGGTGCGAGCAAGCACAATCTCCGCAAGTACGAAAGCGAGGAATACGACAGAACACAAATCGCTATTCTACGTGGCGGAGATACAAACATCCTTGATGATGTGAAGAAAATTTATCATCAGGAGTTTGATGAGGTGATTGCCGGTTACAATGCCGGCAAACGGAAGGACAGACAGATTGACGACTATATTCAGTACGTTTCAGATAATGCAAAAAACGATGTGGCTGCAGAGGTGATTATGCAGATAGGAGATAAGGAGTTCTGGGCGGATAAAACATTTGAGCAGAAAAGAGCCTGTGTCGAACTTTTGGAAGAACAGCTAATAAGGTTGGAAGAACTGGCACCAGATTTCAAGATTGCTTCTGCTGTGGTTCACTTGGATGAATCGTCACCACACATACATCTGGTTGGTGTCCCGGTAGCAAGCGGATATAAGAGAGGACCCGAGAAGCAGGCAGCCAAGACAAAAGTCTTTACACAGGAAACTTTGGAAATGCTACAGGAGCAAATGCACCGGTTTGCACAAAGTCAGATGGAGCAACATCCGGAAATCTTTGATGACGAGGAATTAAAAGAAATTGAAAAAGGAAGAAATTCCGATTATAGCAAGGAGTATTACATCCGGCAAAAGGCAGAGAAAATGCAGGCATTGGAGGAGGCAATTGAAGAGAAAAAGGAAGAGATTAATTCCTTGGAGCAAGTGCATGAGGAACTACAGGAGGATACACAAAAAGTAGTGGAAGAATATGTAAAAGCAAAGACGGATTCTTCATTGAAGAAAGACTTCCTGCAATTTGTAACACAGGAAGAACCAAAGTCAGAGCTTGCAAAATTAGCTACTAAGGTATGGAGAACATTTCGAGCCTGGTGGGATAAAAATAGGAGACCGGAAGTGGAGAAGACGGCAAGGGAAAGTGTTCTCAGGAAACTTCAGAGGCATAAACATGAAGCAGCAGAACAGTCGGTGAAGGACAAAAAGGTAGATAGGAAAAAAGACCAATACAGATAGCTTTCTTCGGTGAGTATGGCAGGGGCGTGACACGCCTCTGCTTATTGTTTATAAGGAAAAAGCAATGGAATTATTGGCGATGGTGTGGTATAATAAGTGGTGCCTGAGGCAGGCGAAAATTTGAATTTGGTGGAGGTTTTTATGTATAAACATTGTGATATTAATGATGAATATATAAGTCTGCATGATTGCCATGCAACAAAGGTTATATATGAGAATGGAGTTTTAACATTTGTTTTTCATGATGGGATTTGGATTATACAAGGACATCCAAGCAATCTGGTTGATAAAACACTTCGTACAGATGTGGCGGAGGTGGAATTTCACTTAGAATCAGGGGATGAATGCGATATAATGCTGTATGTGTTTGAGGAGCAATCAAAAAAGACAGTTCGAGAGGAATGGGAACTAGCTAAACTTATTGAATGTGTAAACAGTGAGAAATACACACTTGAGTTTTTATATCAATATAAAGGATACAATTCAATGATTATAGAATGCTGGTTATGGTCGGACAAGAAACCTTATCACAGAGAATGTGAACTAAAACTATCGCTTAAAGGTGTGAAGTATTATTGGGATGATTTATGCGAAGATAAAGAATGGTAAACAGGAGGCAAAAGAAAATTTCAGTTTCTTTGCGTGTGTGAAAAAACATGACTTAAATATGTAAATATTTTCTGGACAGAGCATAACACCTCTGTCCTATTTTGTTAGTATGTAATGGAAAGTCTTAGGTGTTTATGATAAAATATATGATGTAAGTGATTGATAAGTAAAGATATCCAGGAGACATGTGCCATGATTTTGATTATTGAAGATGATGAAAATATAAACGGATTGCTCCGTAACATATTAAGCCGTAACGGATATGGCGTACAGTGTGCATTAAGCGGATGGGAAGGCTATGAGCTTGCAATGAAGAATGATTATAGCCTTATTTTGATGGATTTAATGCTTCCGCTCAAAAGTGGAGAGGAAATCCTGCGTGAATTACGGGAAAAGAAGAATACGCCTGTAATTGTTTTGTCGGCAAAAAATGCAGTCAATAACCGAATTGAGTTGCTTAGAGTTGGAGCAGATGATTTTATCTGCAAGCCATTTGATATTGATGAGGTGATACTCCGAATAGATGCGGTGCTTAGAAGAACGGAAGGAACCAAAACTGTTTTGAATTTTAAGGATATGAAACTGGATATTGCCTCGAAGCGTGTGTATATAGGTAGTAATGAAATGATTTGTACTGCAATGGAATATGCCATTCTTGAATTGATGTTATCCAATCCTAACAAGATTTTTTCTAAGCGGAATCTGTTTGAAAGTGTTACCGGTGATGAGTATATGAGTGATGAAAATACCATGAATGTACATATGAGTAATTTGCGAAAGAAAATAGCTAAAATAACAGAGGAGAACTACATCGAAACAGTGTATGGCATGGGTTATCGCCTTGCGAATTAAGATTTTCTTTAGGTTTCCTATAGGGTATTTTTAATTTGTTGCTATACGATAAGGACAGAAAGGAGATTTGCATATGGAAAAATTTGTTTTGCAGACAGAAAATCTGACTAAGAAATATGGTACATACACTGTACTGG
>JAZNMO010000092.1:0-7972 GCA_045579665.1 Lachnospiraceae bacterium | reverse complement strand
GTAATGTTTCAGTATCTTACATCTAAACTAAAAAGGCACCTTTCAAAAAAAGAGATAGGTATCTTGGACATCCAAGATATCTATCTCGATTATTAGCTAGGGACTGCTTTTGCGCTGAGTGCTTTTTTCACAGCCCCTTTTCATAATCTTATTCCTGAACCAATACAACCATATCTGAAATAGCGTTAGTCATTACAACTACGTTACCAATCTCATTTACTGTCATAACGTTCTTTACCTCATACTGACCTGTCAAAAGATTCAATGCAAAGATATATGCGGTCTTTCCTGCATTCTCGGCACCTACATTGATATGTGTACCGATTTCATAGGTCAACTGCTTCTCTTCTACAACTGTAATCTTATAGGTCTCAAAGCCTTCTGCGAAGTTATCATCCTTCTCAATCTTATTCTTGAGTGTTAAGTCTGCTTCGCTTCCTGTCAGCTGTAAGGTATCAATTGTGTATCCGATGCCATTTCCTGCATGAACCATAACGATTGCATACTGTCCATAGTACTTCGCTAATACATCTGCCTTAAGCTTACCTTCTGCTGAAAGCTTGATTTCAGCTGTCATCACACCGCCAAATGCAGGATTTGCAGTAAGTGGTGCACTCTGCTCTACAATTGTAACTACTGCACCAGAAGAAGAACTCTTGCTGGTTGAAGGATTCTTAGAAGTATTGTCAGCAGGTTTTTTATCCTCGGTATTTCCTTCGTTCCCATCACCTGAAGGTACTTCTGTCTCCGGCTCCTCTGTAGAAGGCTCCTCGTCAGGTGTTTCCTCTACTGTAGGCATCTGTGGCTTCACTGATTTAGCTTCATCACTTGTTACATCCAGTCTTCCGCCTGCATTTACAGGGCAAAGCTCTGTAGGATTCAATAAGCCCTGCATATTGATTGTACCATCTGCATTTCTGGTAGGAATAATTGAAAGGTCAACATTCTCAAACCAGTCATCTGATACTGTTACAGCCTTATTGTTATAAGATAAAGCACCATCATATAAGTAGTTATTCTCTGTTAAGAATGACTTTGGAATCTGGTCAGCAAAGGTTGTATTATCCTTAGATGTTACAGAAATCAAACCTTCTACTTCCCACATCTGTAAATTGCTTGCCTTTGTTGCAAAGCTGATGTTATAAGCACCATTGGCTCCGATTGCATTGCCGTAAGATGTAGAATCAAATACCTTACAGTCTGGGCAGCTGTTACTTGTGATACCCTTACCGATGTTACCAAATGCAATAGAGTTCTTTAAGATATGTCCGCCGTACATATCGTTACCACCAAGCTTGAATCCGTTACCTTCACCGTACTCATAGCCTGCTACCGTTGTGTCTTCATCTGTTAACCAACCATTGTTATATGCAATACAGTTCTCAATCGTAACTGCTCCGATTTCACCTGAGATTGCCTTTGCAAATAAATCCCAGCCGTCATCAATATTGTTATGTCCGATACATCCGTAGAATACATTTCCTTCACCACAGGTTAACTTAGCAGCAAATCCGTCCGCATCATTTCTACCAGCATCACAGTTATCGAAGGACTCACAGTTCTTAATTAAGTTGTAAGAAGGCCATAATAATGCTTCATAACCAGGGTCTCTGTCTACGCTGCCTGAACGGCTAATCTGGATACCTGTGTTACCTGAACCCTCTACTGTACACATTTCGATAGTATTGTAGTTACCTGATACCTGGATACCTACTGCACTTGGGTCCTGTACATAGATACCATATACATGCCAGTAGCTTCCTACGATTGTTAATCCAAAGTTCTTGAATACAACACCGTTTACATCCTCAGCCACAAGATAAATTGGCTTCTCTGCTGTACCGGAAACACTTCTTCCGATTGTAATATTGTTACATGTGTATGTACCGTTCTTTAATACAATATACTGACCGGGAGCCGCATACTTCACAGCAGTTGCAAGGTCTACAGGGCTTTCTGAAGTTCCCTTGCCTGCCGCAGTTCCATCTGCTGCAACATATACAACTGCACTGCTGTTAGCAAGTACCTGATATTCTACCTTAGTAGTCTTAGTCATTGTGTCATACTTTGTAAGGTTCTGTGACGCATCCGGTACAAGAGAAGAAACAACCTCATTTGCACCAAGCTTTACAGGAACATTCACACGAACTACCTTATTTGCTTCAACTTTACCCTCAAAGCATGCTGTTCCATTTACCGATACTGTTAAATCACCTGCAATATTTGGAACATAGATGTACTCATATACATCTGTACCTACATTATTAGAAGAAAGAATCGCTGCATTAGGTGTGATTGCCTCACTCTTCTCTACTGATGTAATACCTGTACTTTCAGATGTTTCAAACTGAATATCAGATACTGTGATACCTGCATTTCTTGATGCAAATACACCGATACAAAGAGAACCATCCTCCTGCTTGCTCAAGATAGATAAATCTTCATACTTCACTGTCTCTCCGTTGCAGCTTGAGTAGTATCCGTCATTTGTCTTCTCTAATGTAAATGTATAGGTTGCACCAACCTCATAGTTTGGCTTTGTATTCTGGAATTTCTGCTGCTCTGTGATACGTGTGTATCCTTCTGTTGCAGTTGTATCTACAGACTCATATCCGCTGATATTCCTCTGTCCAACGAAGTTAGCCTTTACACTGAAAATCTGTGTAGATACTGAGTTAAGCTGCTTACACTTAATCCATAAACCATCTGTTCCGTAATAGTTGTAACCAAGCATATCTGTTGCGATGATACCGTAACCTGTCTGGTTATCAAAGGTATTACCATAAAGGCTTGTTAAAGTAAATGTAGCTGTTAACTTAAAGTTCTCTGTATTAGGGTCAATCATAGTGTAGAAGTACTGGAAGCCTTCCTCACCATCTGAAATCTTACCATTACCTGTTGGTGCAAATGCCACTGTATTAGCTGTATTTACAACATCTACAGTCACTGGTGCAATACCCTGCTTGTTTGCTGCCTCATCCTTTGTAGACATATCAACCTTCTGTAAAGTATTACCTGCAGCATCTGCTACAATCGCATGTGTCTCCTGAGCTGAACCAACTGTTCCGAAGAACCATTCATGCTGTGCATCCTGAGTTACTACGAAGTTAGGATATTCGTAAGTCGCAACAAATCCGTCTGCCTTTCTTACTGCCTCAAGCTTGAAGTCATAAGAAGCACCTACTGTTAAGCCTTCAATTGTTGCATAGCCGTCTGTATCCTCTGTTTCGAAAGTAGTGTATTCAGCAGCACCACTCTCCTTATAATATACATTGAAATAATCTGCATAAAGTGCGTTAATCCAATCAAGATAAACAACACCATTTCCTCTGTTCTGAGCCAGCTCTACGATAGGCTTCTTAACAGGAAGAACATATCCGTCATATGCGTATACTTCACTTGACTTATCTGCCACGCCTGCTCTCTGTGCAATTGCAACAAATGTATAGTTACCACTCCAAAGAGGTGCAAACTCAACCGCCATACCAGGCTTTGTAACTGTTGTAGAACCTGCTTCATGTCCCTCATAGAACATAATAACAGTTACCTGCTGTGCACCCTTATATTCATCAATCACTGCTGAATAATCTACCTCAAGATTACCGTCAGCATCCATCGTTACCTTATTAATAACAGGAGCTGCTACTTCCTCCCATGGAGTAACTTCCTTCTCACCCTGAATAAGCTTTACCTGGAAGATATTTGCTGTAGAGCCTGCCATATATGCATAATAGCTCTTGCCCTCTACTACATCTACTGTTACATCATCGTAAGTACTTGCACTTCCTGATACTGCTGTCTTTACAACCTCACCATCGCTGTTTACTACATAGAAGGTCTTATTACTCTTCTGTGTCTTCTCACTAATAACAAGCTTGCCATTTGCTGATGCTGTATACTCTAAATAACATCCGCCATTCGGAATAGAACCCTTTGCATTGGAACCATCTGTCTGTGCCTTTGTTCCGCCTGCCTTTGCATAAGTTCCGTCAGTTCCAAACGTATCTCCACCTGCTGAATCAGGTCCACCGATTGACCAGCCTTCTCCGCAGAGCTTCAAGCCATTATCCTCTGTTGCATTGGCATTGAAAAGAGCCTCTGCACTCCATGTTCTGATTGTCTGTGTCGGTACAAACTCAGCTTTAAAGATATTTGCTGTAGAGCCTGCCATATATGCATAGTATGTAACGCCCTTTGTCACAGGTACCTTTACATCATCATAAGTACTTGCACTTCCTGACACTGCTGTCGTTACAACTGTTCCATTGCTATCTACTACATAGAAGGTCTTATTACTCTTCTGTGTCTTCTCACTAATGATGAATGTACCATCATCCTGTGCAGTATACTGTAAGTAACATCCGCCATTTGGAATAGTTCCCTTAGCATTAGAACCATCTGTCTGTGCCTTTGTTCCGCCTGCCTTAGCATATGTTCCGTCTGTTCCGAATGTATCGCCGCCTGCAGAATCAGGTCCGCCAAGTGACCAGCCCTCTCCCATAAGCTGTAATCCATTTACCGCTTCACTTGTTGCAGTAAGCATAGCCTCTGCACTCCATACAGCTGCATTAGATGTAGAAGTAACGATTACTGTCTCCTCATCTGCCACAGTCTCTGTTTCTGCTACCGCCTCTGCCTCAGCCACCATAAGCTCAGGAATCTCCACGATAGTCTCCGTCTCTATCACTGACTCTGTTTCAACTACTGTTGCTGTCTCTGTCACTGATTCAGTTTCAACTACTGTTGCTGTCTCTGTTACAGTCTCCGTTTCTGCTACTGTTGTTGTCTCATTCACAGTTTCTGTTTCTACTGCTGTTGCTGTTTCATTCGCAGTCTCTGTTTCTACTGCTGTTGCTGTTTCATTCGCAGTCTCTGTTTCTACTGCTGTTGCTGTCTCATTCACAGTCTCTGTTTCTGCTGTTGCTTCAGTCTCAACAACTGTAGCTGTCTCTGCTTCTGCAGCAAACACTGTGACATTCGACATCGCCATGGTAACAGATAAAATCATTACCATAAGCTTCTTAGACATTCTCTTAATGCTCTTTCTCATGTCTTCCTCCTTCTTACATAAAAAACATTACCAGAAATGTTTTTACCGGGATTCCATTCCCTACAACCTTATACATCTTTATCGAAACCTCTGCCATAATAACTACTATTTTGCAGCCATTGTGTAAGCGCTTACATCAAAGCGCACAAAATTTATTCCGACCTTCTTACTATAACAAACACATTTCACAAATGCAATTGTCTATCTTCCAAATTTATGCCAGTTTTTTGGTTATTACTGCCAATAATTTCATTACCCGAATTACGCAAAAAAAGAATGGGCATAACCCATTCTTTCCTTATCTCTACTGGTCCTCACCGAACTCAGCTTCATATGCAGCTACTAACTTCTCAGGCCAATCAGAAACAGGCTCCAATCTACCTGTAAAGAAACGTAAGCTCTTTGGCTCATGCACGAATCTAAGACCGCCAATTAAATCTCTATGGTCATATAACCACTTTACTCTGTCAATAACATACTCTGTCTGTGATAAAGTAAATACTCGACGCGGGAATGCAAGACGAACCATCTCAACAGATGCGATACGCTCACTTCCGTCAGGGTTACGCTCCTCTGACAAGGTTCCTCTCTCCATACCTCTGATACCACCGCAAAGATACAATGCAGCAACCAATGAGCCCGCCGGATACTGCTCTGCAGGAATATGGCTTACTACTGCTCTTGCGTCAATATGTGCACCAAGTCCGCCACCTGGTGTAATCATCGGAATGCCATGCGCATCCAATGCTCGTACACAATGGTCTATAAACTGCGGTCCCTGAGAAATAACATCTAAATCCATAGTTTCTTCAAAACCAATAATCAACGCTTCCATTTCCTTAACAGACATACCACCATATGTCAAGAAGCCTTCGAACATTGTAATATAGTCTTCCATCTCATGGAACATCTTCTCATCACGAACTAAGATTCCGCCGCCACGTCCAAATCCGAACTTACGGGCTGAGAAATAAATGATATCAAATAAATCCGCAATCATTCTTGTAATCTCACGGATAGACTTGTCCTTCATAGACTCCTCACGGGTCTTAATGAAATACAAGTTGTCCTGTAACAACGAAGCATCAAGAATTGTTACAATTCCATTTGCCTTAGCATACTCTGTTGCTTCCTTCATATTCTCATAAGAGATAGGCTGTCCACCAATTAAGTTTGTACCTGCCTCTAATCTCATATACGCAATATTATCTGCGCCTTCCTTCTCCACACAAGCCTTTACCTTGTCCATGTCAATATTACCCTTGAAAGGTAAATTGCTCTTGGAAATCAAACCTTCGTCCTTAACAAGCTCCTCTACATGTCCGCCAAGACGTGTAACATGTGCCTTAGAGGTGGTAAAGTGATAATTCATGATAACACAGTTCCCCGGCTTCACGAAATGTGTTGCAAGGATATGCTCACATGCGCGTCCCTGATGTGTAGGCAGTAAATAAGGAATTCCAAAAATCTCCTCAAGCTTGTCCTGCATACGATAAAAGGTCTCACTTCCTGCATACGCATCATCTGCACGAAGCATTGCTGACTGCATATTGTCACTCATGGCATTAACACCTGAATCGGTTAACATGTCCATGAAAATATCTCCATTATGTAACAGGAATGTATTAAATCCTGCTTCCTTCATTTTTGCCAATCTCTCTTTTGCCGGTAACAAATTCAGCTTCTGCACGATTTTCACCTTGTGCATCTCCATTGGCAATGGGTCTCTACTGTAAAACTTAATCGCTGGCATTATAAATCCTCCCAAAAAAATTGCTTTTTAACATGGTTTAGTATACAATATTACCGAAAATTAATAAAATAGATGGTTTAGATATAGGTCATCTAAAAATTCGATGTAGAGGTGCAATAATGGAAATCCGAAATTTAGTCACATTTGTTCATGTTGCGGAATTAAACAGCTTTACCAAAGCAGCTCAGGTGCTTGGTTACTCACAATCAACCATTTCCTTTCAAATCAAGCAGTTAGAGACAGAGCTTGACTGTATGCTGTTTGAGCGCATTAATCATACCATCAGCCTAACAGAAAAAGGACGTGAGGTACTTGCCTACGCCCAGCAAATCAGCCATATTACAGAGGAATTTAAGCAAAATCTAAGTAACTCTGATGAGTTATCAGGGCATATTCATATTGTTACACCTGACTCCATATGTGAAATGATGCTGACGCAGAATTATCCTGATTTTTATAAGCATTATCCCAAGATAGCCCTTAAATTCTCAACCGCCGATACAGACGATATGTTCCGTATCCTGAATCATAATGAAGCCGATGTCATTTTCACATTAGACAGCCATGTATATCAACCGGACTATATCATCGCCAAGGAGGAACGTATCTCTACTCATTTTGTTACAAGTGCCGCTTCTCCTCTTGCAGGCATGAAAAATCTTTCTGTAAAGGATATTATTGATTACCCCTTTATTCTTACTGAGAAAAAGATGGGGTATCGACGTGTTTTTGATGAGACACTTGCCAGTATGTCCTTAGATATACAACCCGTCATGGAAATCGGCAGAACTGACCTTATCACAACCTCGTTGGAAAATGGCGTAGGTATCTCCTTCCTTCCTGACTTTGTTACCCAGAAAAAGGTTGATGAAGGCACACTTGTCCATCTTGACATTAGAGATTTTGAAATCGATATTTGGAAACAGCTTATATACCATCGTAACAAGTGGATTTCCAAGCCCTTCCATGCATTTATCCAATATGTCATGGAGCATGAATTTAATCAATAAAAAGGTTAATCTAACGCCAAGGGGCTGTGAAAAAATGAGAAATCATTTTTTCACGCCCTTTCTTTTTGAGATAGTGTATCTTATAAAACTAAAAAAGGGCATAAAACCCCTTTCCCCATAAAACAATACATATTTCTATTAAGCTGCTTTCTGGAGACG
>JAZNMO010000091.1:0-2533 GCA_045579665.1 Lachnospiraceae bacterium | reverse complement strand
TGCTACCGCCTCAGAAACATCATTTCCACTCGCAACAGCAATACACATTAGCAGCGTATCTATCGTTTGTATCTCCTCCTCTTCCAGAAATACCTGAGAGCCTCCCATAGACTTTGCATATGCACTGGTTGTCACTTCATCCGTCAGCTGCACTCTGCCTTCCTCCAGTGCCTCAAAGGTAAGCAGCATCGTCATAATCTTAGTAATACTTGCCGGGCTTCTGATTTCATCAGGATTTTTTTCAAATAAAACCGTTCCTGTAGACGCTTCCATAAGGATTGCAGAAGGGGATTCTATCTCTATTTGCAGCAATTCTGCTGCCAAAGCACGATGATTTCCTCCCACACACAGCACAATCACCAGCATCACATATGCCATCAATCTTCTTATATTCATTTACCAATCATCTCTATCATTTTCTTATATACAATCTATGAAAAAAAGCAATGCATTATTCATAATACATTGCTTTCACATCCTCTTATTTAATAATTCTTAAGCAAAATTCCTTAAACTCCTGCTTCTTCTCTCTTAATTGGTTCTTCATATTTGTTGCCATAATGAAATGGTATACAAAATCAAGACCAACAACAAAGAATATTACCTGCAATACTCTGATTCCCATTGCCATTGAATAGTTATCTACGAACTGCATCACCTTATCAAACAGGAAGCAAATAATAATAACTGCATAAAATCCCCATGCAATCGTACTCTCAAGACAAAGAATACCCTTGTAATTAAATGGCTTATCATTGTAATCCCACCAAAGTTCTCCAAAAAGTCGAATCATCAATCTTCCAACAAGATATTCAAAAATAGTGGCAATTAACGCACCTACCAAATACAGTACCACAACATTCTTCTCCAACGGATGTAAAATCAAATATCCTAGCACCGCACCAAATCCATAAATCGGACAAAACGGACTTGTCATAAATCCTCTGTTGGTAATCTTCCGATTACAAAACGACATATAAATCGACTCTACCAACCAGCCCAATACACTAAAAACACAAAATCCTGCAACCAAATGATACAAGTCAAAACCTGCAATCTCTCTCATCCACATAAATATCTCTCCCTCATTTGTCTTTATATTCGCTCATTGTTTATGTCAACTTATAGAATAACTCTTTTTACTTCATTTGTCACTATCTTTTTCAAATAATTAAAATATATGTTATAATATTACTAAGTATTGATTCAGAAAGGTAGTGAACATTATGAATATAATTCCTTATAATCGGCGTCAAACCTTCGACCCCTATGTAATAAAAAGAATCTATCTCGTTAATACTGTTTTACTTTTATGCCATATTTCTTTTGCTATATTTTTCAAATTGAACAATATTGATTTATTATACTATTTTAGCTGGCTCAGTATATCAACCTATATATTTACTTATTATGTTTTATATAAAAACTGGGCTTATGCTTATATTATCATTCTTTACGTTGAAATATATCTTTTTGTACTGCTTTCTCTATTATGTTTTGGATGGGATTACGGCTTTCAATTGTATTGCTTCAGCTTTACTGTTGCTGTTTTTTTCTGTGATTACTATGTAAATAGAAATTATAAAATCCGCAAAAAAACAGTTGGCATTCTTGCACTCCTTGTTGTTACTTTCTATGCAATGAAAATATGGACCAACACTCATGAACCATTTTATCCTTCTCTGCCAAAGGAAATGGCTAATACCTTCTACCTGTCAAACGCTTTTATCACCTTTGCCTTTATCATGGGATATCTGCTGATTTACAGCAATACCGTATTCCATCTTGAAAAAGCACTTTTAGATACAGCAAACCGGGACCCGCTAACAGGACTGCGAAACCGAAGACGCATGCAAGAGCTGTTACACTCTGCATATGAAGAAGCATCCGATAACTCCTATCAAATGTGTATCGCCATGATAGATGTTGACCATTTTAAACATATTAATGACACCTATGGACACGATGCAGGTGATGCGGTTCTTCTTGGTGTAGCTGACATATTTTTGCGCAGACATGCTGAGAATAACAGCTTTCATGCTTGCAGATGGGGTGGCGAAGAATTTCTTATCCTCTATAGGAAATATCAAAAAAGTCAGGATGAAGTTTATCAGGAATTCGAAGGTATTCGTCAGGAAATTGAAAAACAAACCATTTCCTACCAAAACAACGAAATTCACTTTACCGTCACCATAGGCTTATCCTTCTACTCAAATCAGCTCACTATTACAGATATAATTAAGCAGGCTGATAATAACCTATACAAAGGAAAAGAAGAAGGACGAAATCGCGTTATTATATAGCCAAAAATCGTGCAAAAAAATCCCTGATGTTGCCATCAGGGATTTCTAACTATAATTAGTTATATTTACGCTTTCTAGCTGCTTCAGATTTTTTCTTACGCTTTACGCTTGGCTTCTCGTAATGTTCTCTCTTACGAATCTCCTGCTGAATTCCTGCCTTAGCACAGCTTCTCTTGAATCTGCGTAATGCGCTATCTAAAGTCTCGTTTTCTTTTACGATTACATTTGAC
>JAZNMO010000090.1:0-15599 GCA_045579665.1 Lachnospiraceae bacterium | reverse complement strand
CAGTACGCAGACAACTTTGGGAAGACTATGCCAAACTGAGAACATCAGAATTGAGAGAGAAAATAATTCTGGAGTATGCACCATTGGTTAAGGTGGTTGCAGGACGTTTAAGTATGTATCTTGGATATAATGTAGAATATGAGGATATGGTAAGTTATGGGATTTTCGGACTGATTGATGCCATTGATAAGTTTGATATGTCAAAGGAAGTAAAGTTTGAAACCTATGCCAGCCTTCGTATCCGAGGTGCGATATTGGACCAGATTCGAAAGATGGACTGGATTCCAAGAACCATCAGACAACGCCAGAAACAGATAGATGCAGTCATGAAGGAAATAGAGGCTGCTACAGGTCGGGAAGCGACAGACGAAGAGATAGCAGTTCGTTTAGGTATCACAGGAGATGAACTGGTGGAATGGCAGTCGCAGATGAAGGTAAATAATATTATTTCCTTGAATGAATATGTAGAGCAGGGTAGTGATATTCCTGCTGATAGAAATATGTCATCAGGCTTTGAAATGCCGGAAAGCGTAATTGAGAAGAATGAGCTGAAGGATGTATTGCAGGATGCGTTAGAGCTTTTGACAGAAAAAGAAAAAAAGGTAATTCTTTTATATTACTACGAGGAACTGACATTAAAGGAAATCAGCTATGTGCTTGAGGTAACAGAATCAAGAGTGTCACAGCTACACACAAAAGCACTACAGAAGATGAAAACAAAGATGGGAAATTATGTGGGTATCTTAGACAAGTAGGAAAGGTAGGACTACGATGAACGGATATTTTAAGATTGAACAGAATGATAAAGGAGTTAGTATTCGACTGATTCCACCTACAGAGGAAGGAGAGAAGATTCGCGTAGCGGAATTAAGAGAGTATTTGGACCGATTAGGTGTTACCTATGATCCTATGGCGATTAATTCAGCCCTTTATCAGTTGAGTGAAACGGATGCGGTTTTGTTTTTGAGCCCTATTAAGATTCCTACGGTAGATGAAAAGTGCAATATTGTAATTGCAGAGGATAAGCTAAGTGCAGTATTACGTTTTTATCCGGGAGAAGCAGAGGGTAAGCCTTTAACGGTGGCATATATAAAAGAGCTGCTGGATGATATGAAGATTAAGTATGGTATCGATGAAGAAGCAATTGCAAGGGTTTTGGAAGAAAAAATTTACTGTTCAGACGTAATTATTGCAAAAGGAAAGTTGCCAACAGCGGGAAGAGATGCTAAAATTAATTATTACTTTGATACGAATAATAAGGCAAGACCTGAGTTAAAGGAAGACGGCAGTGTGGATTTCTTTAAGCTGAATACGTTACATAAGTGCACAAAGGGACAGGTGCTTGCAGAGATTGAGCCGGAAGAGAGGGGAGAGGACGGTATCGATATATACGGTACGGTGTCTCCGGCAAGAGAGGTTAAGCGTGCTAAGTTTAATCATGGACGTAATCTTATCATTTCTGAGGATGGACTTCAGCTGATGAGTAACGTGGACGGGCATGCTTCACTTGTAGATGATACGGTATTTGTTGCGGATGTGTATCAGGTAGAAAACGTGGATCCCGCTACCGGTAATATCGATTACAATGGTAATGTGGAAGTCAATGGAAATGTATGTGAGAACTTTAGTATAAAAACAGATGGCAATGTATTTGTCAGAGGTGTAGTAGAGGGAGCGACCATTGAGGCAGGTGGTAATATTATTATTGCCAGAGGAATGCATGGTCAGAATAAAGGAAAGCTGATTGCAGGCGGTAATGTTGTTGCTAAGTTTATTTCAGCGGCAGAGGTTACGGCAAAGGGATTTGTTGAGGCCGAGCAGATATTAAATGCCAAGATTAACGCAGGAGAGTCTGTTCATGCTGAGGCCGGTAAGGGCCTGATTACCGGAGGAAGAGTCATTGCAGGCAAAGATATTAATGTGAAGAATGCCGGCTCAGCCATGGGAGCATCCACGATTCTTGAGGTGGGAAGCGACCCTGAGCTTAAGAAGCAGTATGCGCAGCTTCAGAAGGATGTTGCAGAGAAGACAAAGTCTTTAAGCCAGATGAAACAGATTATGGCAGCTACGGCACAGAAGCTACAGGCAGGAACTAAGCTTACTACAGAGCAGGTTATGAACTTTAAGGCAATACAGCAGCAGGCAGTACAGCTGCAAAGTGAGATAGGTGCTGATTTGGCACAGATTGAACAGATGGACGAAATGATGCGCTTTGATGAAAATGCACATATTAATGTCAGGGGAACCATGTATCAGGGAGTGGCAGTGACTATTTCAGGTGTTAATATGGCAGTCAAGAGTGAATATACATATTGCAGATTGATAAGAAAGGGTGCGGATATCGCGTCAACGAATCTCATCTAGGGGAGGATGCATATGGCAATTAGTCCGATTGTTTTGAATGGAACGATTTCTAACACGCATGATGTATTGCATCAGCAGACGAGGCAGGTAGATAAGGCTGTGCAGGACCAGGGGCAGATCGTTGCCCAGGAGGTTAAGCAGGAGTTCCAGAAGGCACGTCAGGTGGTGCATTCCGACAATGCGGAGTTTATGAAGAAGAAGCATGATGCCAAGGAGAAAGGAAACGGAAGCTATCAGGGGGATGGTGGCAGAAACAGAAAGCATGCAGAGCCGGAGGGTAGAGTTGTAAAGAAGCCCGAGGGCGGCTTTGACATGAAGGTATAGGCTTTAAGTATAAGGGTTAAGAAAGGTGAAGGGTTACTAAGATGAAATGGATGGAGATTGCTTTATTTGTAATAGGGGTAGGTGCCTTTATGGCAAGCTTTATGATATCTGATAAGAGAGATAAGGCAAGAAGAACAGAAGAAACTGTCGATCCAGAGGTGATTAGACAGATGATAGATAAGGAAATGCAGGATGCAAAGGATAGAGTCTCGGAGGTTGTTGACGAGACTCTTAACTATGCCGTGGAGAAGACGGAGCGTGCATCGGAGCGTATTTCTAACGAGAAGATTATGGCAATCAGCGAGTATTCAGAGACTGTGCTTGCAGATATGAATAAGACACATCAGGAGGTTATGTTCCTCTATGATATGCTCAATGATAAGCATGAAAACTTAAAGGAGACTGCTAAGAAGGTTGATAAGCAGGTAAAGGTGGCCGAAGAGACTGCAAGTGCGGCAAGTGCAGCAGTAAATGCCTTGGCGGTAGAGAAAGAGGCAGTTAAGGAAGTTGTTAAGGAAGCAGCCAAGACGGAACAGGCACCGGTAGCGGAGAAGAAGATAGCAAAGCCGGTAGTTAAGAAGGAAGTAAAGCCTGCCACGGAGCAGAGAATTACCTTAGACATGATTCAGCCGGAGCTTACCAAGCCGGATTTTAAAAAGCTGTCAGCACCGAGTATACAGGTGGCACCGATAGTACCTTCGTCAGTACCTGCAGCAGATGCTTCTAAGAATGTAGAGGTTTATTCCTTTGCACAGCAGGCACCAAAGGTGGAAAGACCGGTGAAGAAGGAAGCCCAGGCTGCGAATCTTGAGAATTCCATGGCAAAGCAGAATGAACAAAAGCCTGAGAGTAAGCAGGCTCTTGCTGCGAAGAGAAATGTAGCGGCAGCAAATAATAACGACAGAATCCTTGATATGCATAAGCAGGGAATGTCCAGTGTGGCAATTGCCAAGGAGCTTGGACTTGGTGTAGGAGAGGTTAAGTTAGTTATTAATTTGTTTAAAGGGGCGGTTTAAATATGAAGGAAAGATTAAAGTATTATCTGCGTGGATTAGGAACCGGAATCATTGTAACCATGATTTTGATGATGGTATCAAATGCAAATGCAGCGCAGAGTACGGTAAGTGATTATCCTATAGATGATGTTGAGGAAGAATATTCCGTAGAGGAGACAAAAGAAGCTGAGGAAAGCATTGCAGTCATAGAGCGTGAGGAAGTGATGACAGCATCAGAGTCTGTGGAAGAGGAAGCAAAGCTGGAGTCCGAGCAGGAAAGTGTGATTGAGGAAGTAAGTGCTGAAGAAGCGTCTGAGGAGGAGCTTGTAACACAAGAGGCTATGCCGGAGGAAAGCTCATCAGTGCAGGAGTCTGAGCCGGTACAGGAGGGTTCGGAAGATGCAGGGCAACAGACGGTAGATGCGGCAGTTACCATTCAGGTGGTGAAGGGTGACGGCTCGGGAACTGTGGCAAGAAAGCTGCAGAATGCAGGGCTGATAGACAATGCATCTGAGTTTGATGCGTATCTGATGCAGCATGGATATGATAAGCGTATCCGCATCGGAACGGTGAAGATTGAGGCCGGTTCCACATGGATGGAGATAGCTGAAAGCTTATCAGGTAAGTAAACTTATCATAAGTAGAAATAAATATGGATTATGTATGAAAAACCTCTTGCACAAGAGGTTTTTTTATGTTAAAATTTCTCTGTTGTGACTGCGTGCAGACACAATAAATACAATATAACAATATTCACGCTTGCTGATTTGTGGCCCATTGCCCCATTTAGACTCAGGTCGGACGCTCGGGGTGGCACATGAAGATGATGCAGGCGGAAGAGGCGGTAATCCCGCAGAAAATGGAGGTAAGACATGAGCGTTATTTCAATGAAGCAGTTATTAGAAGCAGGTGTACATTTTGAACACCAGACAAGAAGATGGAACCCTAAGATGGCTCCATACATCTTCACAGAGAGAAATGGTATCTATATCATCGACTTACAGAAGTCTGTAGGTAAGGTTGACGAAGCTTACAAGGCAATCTCTGACATCGCAGCTCAGGGTGGTACAATTCTTTTCGTTGGTACAAAGAAGCAGGCTCAGGATGCTGTTAAGACAGAGGCAGAGCGTTGCGGAATGTTCTATGTAAATGAGAGATGGTTAGGTGGTATGCTCACTAACTTCAAGACAATCAAGAGCAGAATCGCTAGATTAAAGGAAATCGAGACAATGTCTCAGGATGGTACATTTGATGTTCTTCCTAAGAAGGAAGTTGCTCAGCTTCAGAAGGAGTGGGAGAAGCTTGAGAAGAATATCGGTGGTATCAAGGATATGAAGAAGATTCCTGACGCTATCTTCGTAGTAGATCCTAAGAAGGAGAGAATCTGCGTACAGGAGGCTCATACACTTGGTATTCCACTTATCGGTATCGCTGATACAAACTGTGATCCTGAAGAGTTAGATTACGTTATCCCAGGTAACGATGATGCTATCAGAGCTGTTAAGTTAATCGTTGCAGCTATGGCTGATGCAGTTATCGAAGCTAACCAGGGTGAGGTTATGGTAGATGTAGCTGAGGAAGAAGTAGTAGAGGAAGCTACAGAGGCATAATTAATCAGATTCTATTATAGATATTGAATAAAGACGGAGGACACGAATATGGCTATCACAGCAGGAATGGTAAAAGAATTAAGAGAGATTACCGGTGCAGGTATGATGGACTGTAAGAAGGCTCTTAACGAGACTAACGGTAACATGGACGAAGCAGTAGAGTATTTAAGAAAGAACGGACAGGCTAAGGCTGAGAAGAAGGCAAGCAGAATCGCAGCTGAGGGTCTTTGTAAGGTTCTTGTTGAGAATGATAAGGTTGCAGCAGTTGTAGAAGTTAACTCTGAGACAGACTTCGTAGCTAAGAACGAGGAGTTCCAGAACTTCGTTACAGCAGTAGCTGAGCAGGCTCTTGCTACAGATGCAGCTGATATTGATGCATTCCTTGCAGAGGCTTGGAAGGCAGATACAACTAAGACTGTTAACGAAGCTTTAGTTGAGAAGATTGCATTCATCGGTGAGAAGTTATCTATCAGAAAATTTGAGAAGGTTGTTGCTGAGAACGGATGTGTTGTATCTTACACACACGGTGGCGGTAAGATTGGTGTTATCGTTGAGGCTGATACAGATGTTGTTAACGATGCAGTTAAGGAAGCTCTTGCTAACCTTGCAATGCAGATTGCAGCTTTAAATCCAAAGTATGTTTCTACAGATGAAGTATCTGAGGAGTATAAGGCTCACGAGAGAGAGATTCTTACAGCTCAGATCGCTAATGATCCTAAGATGGCTGGTAAGCCTGAGAAGGTTATCACAGGTGCTGTAGAGGGACGTCTTGCTAAGGAGTTAAAGGAAGTTTGCTTACTTGAGCAGGTATACGTTAAGGCAGAAGATGGCAAGCAGACTGTTAAGCAGTATGTTGAGTCAGTTGCTAAGGCTAACGGCGCTAACTTATCTGTTAAGAAGTTCGTTCGTTTCGAGACTGGTGAAGGTATCGAGAAGAAGGTTGACGACTTCGCAGCAGAGGTTGCAGCACAGGCTGGTTTATAAGAAGTATATACCGAAAGGTTATGAGGCATGTCGCATTTGCGACATGCCTTTTTAAATTCGGGTTTGTCGAGCTGTGCCCGCTTTGTCTGACTGATACACAAACAGACTATATTTGTCTCAAAAGTTAGAGTTCCGAGCATAAGTGGTACTAGATGTTTTTATTTAAGCGTCCTAAGACGTACGCAACCGATGGACATTCGCCGTCCATGGCTCAAGTCCATCTGCCGCCTTCATCCAAGCGGCGGCTTGCTAGTGTCTCTAAAAACATCAAGGACCACTAAATACTCTCCACAATACTTTTTACGACAAATATAGTCTGTTCTTTTGCATCAGTTACGCAAAGCTTGAGGTATCGATATGTCGAATTTGCTCGACTACCTAGGCGTAAGCACTAACAGGTTTCATGCAGAAAGCATTGCGCAGGGTGTTAGAGTTTCTTAGTGCTTTTGGAGTATATAGGAAACTGCCGACCGGACGGAGGCAGTAGGCGGCAATTTGAGCCAAGGATGGCGAATCGCCGCCGGTTTCGTACGTAGAGAATACCTATATAAAAGCACCTAGAAACTCTTAACCCGGAGCTCTCGCTTTCAAATGAAACCTGTTAGTGCGGGCACCGAGAGAAATCGACAAACCCGAATTATGAGAACATTTCTGAAAATAAGGAGAGTAAACAGGGTAAAAGCAGTTAGAATAGACTGTGAAATGTGTGAAAAATGAATAATGTACAAAATAAACATATGAAAACTCTTACATTGAACACAAGATTGTGCACAATGTACATAAAACTTAGGAAGTTATGTCAATATTAAACTGGTTTAGGATATGCTAAAGTAAAATTGTACCTTTACACAACCCCAGTTAGAATAATATAAGAGTTAGGAGGAAGTAAAATGGAGTTTTGTATTCGTAAAAATCATACACGTCTCCGTTTGGCTGCACTTTTCATGGTAGCTGTTATGTTCTTGTCTACTATTCAGGTAAGCGCAGCATCAACATCTTGGAATTTTAAAAATTCAGGCTTTAAGAGTCTTGGAACAATCAGTTCTACAGTAACTGTAGATGGTTTATCATTGATTGCTACAAGTTCAAAGACAATGTCAGTAAAGTCAAGCAGTGTTACAGTGGATGGAACATCTTACACATATTGCTTGGCATTAGGTGGCTCAGGTAGCACATCTTACAGAGCAGTTAAGGTTCCTGTATCAGGTAAAGATACAATTAAGGTTATTCTTAAGAGCTCAGGAAGCAGCAGTAGAAGTTTAGTAATAGCTGATGCAAGCGGTAATAAGCTTGGTACTATCACAGCAGGAGCATCTGCCTCACAGGGAACATATTCGTACTCTGGTAAAGCAGGATATGTGTATTTGTATTCTGCAAGCAGCGGAATCAATATCTGGAAGATTCAGGTAGATTCTTCAAGCTCAAGCAGCAGTTCATCAAGCTCATCAAGCTCTTCAAGCAGTTCATCATCTTCATCAAGCACGACAGTATCTAACTATGCTTCTGTAAGTGACGGATGGTACTATTTAAAGAATGTACATAGCCAGAAGTATCTTCAGGTAACCAATAACTCAGGCTATGATGGAGCAAATGTAGAGCAGGGAACAGGAACAGGCGTAAGTGGTCAGAAGTGGTATGTAACAAACGTTGGAAGCGGTTATGTTACATTGAAGAATGGTACAAGCTATATGCTGGATGTTCCTAATGGTGAGAACAATGACGGAACTAATATTCAGGTTTGGTCTGCAAATGGACTTTCACCACAGATGTTCAAATTTGTAAAGACATCTGCTGGATATTACGGAGTATTAACAAAAGCAAGCTCTGATACAAAGTGTCTTGATGTATACAATTGGAGCACAAGTGACGGCGGTAATGTAAATCAGTGGTCATATTGGGGAGGAAATTGCCAGTTATGGATTCTTGAATCATGTGGCTCTGGTTCAAGCTCGTCAGGCTCATCAAGCTCAGGTTCAAGTTCATCAGGCAGTTCATCAAGCTCAGGAAAGACAATTGAAGTAAAGAATGGCGGAACTTCACTTGAATCAGCAATTAAGAGTGCTTCAAAGGGAACAACAATCGTAATTAACGGTACAGTAAAGTCTGGTAAGATAGACCTTCCGGCAGGTGTTAATATTTCAGGTAAGAATAATGCGACAATTGACTTCTCTTCTACATCAGGAAGCTCAGGAAAGGGTATCACTATCTCTGGAAATGGAAGTACAATTGAGAATGTAGTTATTAAGAATGCAGCAGATAATGGTATTTTTGTAAGCGGCTCTAATAATACATTTAAAAATGTAGAAACCTGTTACAATAAAGATACAGGTATTCAGGTAAGTAATGGCGGTGCTTATAATAAGTTCTATGACTGTTATTCACATCATAATTGTGATGATGGAGCAGAGAATGCAGATGGATATGCAGTTAAGCTCCACTCAGGTGTAGGTAACTACTTCGAAAACTGTACAGCAAGCTATAATGTAGATGATGGCTGGGATTTATATGCAGCACATGGTGCGGTTGAGTTTGTAAATTGTACAGCGAATTACAATGGCTACTGTAATGGTCTCTATGGTGATGGTAATGGCTTCAAGCTCGGTGGTGTTGACAATAAGACTGATGGTGTTGCAGCACATTTAGATCCACTGAATCATAAGCTGACAAATTGTACTGCAATTGGAAATTATAAGACAGGTTTTGACCGTAACAATCAAAGTGGCGTAGTAACAATGATTGGCTGCTATGCAGAGTCAAATAAGAAATACAATTACAATTGGCCATTGACAGGTAAACCATCAGCATTGGGCTATGAGGTTACATTCGGTAAGGCAATTATCCAGGATTGTACATCTAAGAATGGTTCTAATAATATTAAGGGTGCTACATTAAAGGGTAATTGTGTTGGATTCTAATATCCATCTTAAATATAAGAAAAGTGAAAGGTACAGGACGGCAGTTGAATGACTGCCGTCTTTTCGGTGAAATAGTATAGTTTCATGGCGAAGAATTGTAGCATAATGCCGATGGGAATATCATTGACTTTAGTACTTTAAAGTTATATAATCTTAAAGAGTAGAATACATAAAGTATTTACGTTATGGAGGAAAACTATATGAAAAAGAGACTTTTGGCAACATTATTAACATTAGCTATGGTTGGTAGCTTAACAGCATGCGGAAATGCAAAGGGTGACGGATATAATGTAGGTATCTGCCAGTTGGTACAGCATGAAGCTTTAGATGCAGCAACACAGGGATTTAAGGATGCCTTGACAGAGGAGTTAGGCGATAAGGTTACATTTGATGAGCAGAACGCACAGGGTGATTCTAATACATGTTCTACAATTATTAACAGCTTCGTTTCTAACGATGTAGATTTGATTCTTGCAAATGCAACACCTGCGTTACAGGCAGCTGCAGCAGGAACCAATGAGATTCCGATTCTTGGTACATCAGTAACAGAGTACGGCGTAGCTCTTGAGATTGAAGGATTTACAGGTACAGTAGGTGGTAATATTTCAGGTACATCTGACCTTGCACCGCTTGATGGTCAGGCAGATATGTTACAGGAGCTTTTCCCGGATGCTAAGACAGTTGGTTTATTATACTGCTCAGCAGAGGCTAACTCACAGTATCAGGTAGATACGATTAAGACATTCCTTGAGGAGAAGGGCTATGCTTGTGAGTATTATGCATTCTCTGATTCTAACGATTTATCATCTGTAGTAACTACAGCAACCGGTGCAGTAGATGTTATCTATGTTCCTACAGATAATACAGTAGCTTCTAACACAGAGATTATTAACAATATCTGTCTTCCGGCAGGTGTTCCTGTGGTAGCAGGTGAGGAAGGTATTTGTTCAGGCTGTGGTGTAGCAACACTTTCTATCAGCTACTATGACTTAGGTGTAGCAACAGGTAAGATGGCAGCTAAGATTCTTGCAGAGGGTGGAGATATCTCTACAATGCCTATCGAGTATGCACCTAACTTTACCAAGAAGTATAACGCAGCGAATTGCGAAGCATTAGGTGTTAAGGTTCCTGATGGATATACAGCAATCGCTCAGTAAGCGGAGGATGTAATGAATATATTCAGTTTGTTTAATGCAATGCCGGGCGCGATGGCTCAGGGCTTAATCTGGGGTATCATGGCAATCGGTATCTACATTACTTATCGTATTTTGGATATTGCAGATTTGACAGTAGACGGTTCTTTATGTACAGGTGGTGCTGTCTGCATCATGATGATGCTTTCAGGACACAATGTATTTGTTTCCATGCTGGTAGCTACACTTGCCGGTATGGTGACAGGCTTGGTAACAGGACTTTTCCATACTTTTATGGGAATTCCACCGATTCTTTCAGGTATTTTGACACAGCTTGCTCTTTATTCAATTAATCTTAAGATTATGGGTAAGGCGAATCAAGCGATTAATGTAGATAAGTATGATTTATTGATTTCTTTACGTTACATTAAGAATACGAATCCTTTGGAGAATACTATTTTTATCGTGGCAGTTATTATTGTATTGCTGGTATTACTCTTATATTGGTTCTTTGGTACAGAGATTGGCTGTGCGCTTCGTGCAACAGGCTGTAACGGTAACATGGCAAGAGCTCAGGGTATTAACACTGATTTTGCTAAGGTGCTTGCACTGATGATTTCTAACGGTTTGGTTGGTTTCTCAGGTGCATTACTGGCACAGTATCAGGGATTTGCTGATATTAATATGGGACGTGGTGCGATTGTTATTGGTCTTGCAGCAGTTATTGTTGGTGAGGCAGTATTCAGCCGTATCTTCCATAACTTTGGATTTAAGCTGATTGGTGTAGCATGTGGTTCTATTATTTACTATATGGTACTTCAGGTAGTTATCTGGCTTGGTGTGGATACAGACTTGTTAAAGCTCTTATCAGCACTTGTTGTAGCAATCTTCCTTGCGACTCCATATTGGAAGGGCAAGTATGGCAAGAAGCTTATGCCTAAGTCAAAGAAGGGAGGTTCTGCAAATGCTTGAGATTAGAAACATTACAAAGGTATTTAATGCGGGAACTGTAAATGAGAAGGTTGCATTGGATGATTTCTCATTGACCCTGGAGGATGGAGATTTTGTTACTGTTATCGGTGGAAATGGAGCCGGTAAGTCTACCATGCTGAATGCGATTGCAGGTGTATGGCAGGTAGATGCAGGACAGATTCTGATTGATGGTGAGGATGTTACCGGTCTTCCGGAGCATAAGCGTGCGAGACTCTTGGGACGTGTGTTTCAGGACCCTATGACAGGTACAGCAGCGACTATGGGTATTGAGGAGAATCTTGCATTGGCAAAGCGTCGCGGACGCAGACGTTTCCTTGGTTCAGGTATTACACAGAAGGAACGTGAGGAGTATAAGGAGCTTTTGAAGATTCTTGGTTTGGGACTTGAGAATAGACTTACCTCTAAGGTTGGTTTATTATCAGGTGGACAGCGTCAGGCATTGACACTGCTTATGGCTACTTTGCAGAAGCCAAAGCTTCTCCTATTGGATGAGCATACAGCAGCTCTTGACCCTAAGACAGCGGCAAAGGTTCTTGAAACAACAGAATATATTGTAAATCAGAATAAGCTTACAACTTTGATGATTACGCATAATATGAAGGATGCGATTATTCATGGTAATCGTTTAATCATGCTTATGGATGGTAAGGTTATCTTAGACATCAAAGGAGAAGAGAAGAAGAAGCTGACAGTGGAAGACTTGCTTCATAAGTTTGAAGAGGTAAGTGGAGAGGCATTTGTCAGTGATAAGGCGATATTAGGTTAAAATAGCATCGTAAACGATGCATGAAAAAGCAGCTCGAAGGAGCTGCTTTTTCTAATGTCACGAAATATTTTTTTGAAATAGGAAAGTGCTTGAAAAGTAGTGGAAGTTAAACAAGAATCAGCTAAGCTGATTCTTGCAGAGTGTTGCCGCCAGGCAACACTTTATTATAATAACTGGAATCTGTCGGTTTCTTCCTTTAAGCCTTCTGCCTGTGCAGATAACTCTTCGCTGGTAGCTGAGGTTTCCTGTGCAGCAGCGGAATTGTTTTCCACAACCCTGGAAATTTGTTCGATACCCATCTCTATCTGCTTGAACATATTTGCCTGATTCTGGGAAGCTTCACTTGATGCTTTCGTAGATTCGGCAAATTCATTCATACTTGCAATAATATTATGAATTGCTGTTACAGTCTTTTCGGTAATTTGCGTACCGTGACTGATTTCTTCCATACTCTTTACAATTAATGCTCGTGTGCTTACAGCAGAGCGGGCACTGTCAGCGGCTAACTGGCCGATTTGGTCAGCAACAACTGCAAATCCTCTACCTGCTTCACCGGCTCTTGCAGCTTCGATAGAAGCATTTAATGCCAGAAGGTTGGTCTGAGAGGCAATCTTTTCAATAGAACCGATAATCTTTTCGATTTCAACGGAGGTTTGGTTAATCAAATCCATTGCTTCGGTTAAGCTGTTAAGGTCTTCTTCACTCTTATTAGCTTCTTCAACAGCATGAGCGACATGTTGATATGCTGTTACAGCATTTTCAGCATTTTGGATAGAAATATTTGTTACGTCTTCTACAGTAGCAGTTAATTCTTCAACAGCACTTGCCTGGTCTGTAGCACCTTCAGCCAATGCCTGAGCACTGGTAGCAAGCTGGTCAGAACCTGCGGATACCTGGTCAGCCATCTGATTGATGCGGGTTAGTGTATCATTTAAGTTATCTCGAATGACTCTCATATAGTCAAGAATCTGCGCATAATCACCAACGTATTTATCCACACATTTAGATTTGACATGGAAGTTACCGGTTCCTAATTCCTGTAGGGTATAGCCGATATCCTCGATGATGGCTTTTGTATTTTCACAGAGCTGTTTCATGGCATTACTAAGAATACCAAGCTCATCTTCGCTTTCATAGGTTAAGTCAACATTCAGACTTCCGGCAGCCATATCCTTGGCAGCATTCTCAATTTCTTCAATAGGAAGGGTTAATGCCGTAGTAAGTGAAGATGCTGTCTTAAGTGTAAGAATGATGGTTACTGCAATAATTGTAATGGCAATAACAAAAATAGCAATTTCAGCCACCAGGGCTGCATTGTAGGTTTTCTCAGCACTTTCATCAGCATTCTGAACCAGAAGACTTAGGTTTTCTTCAATGGCTATCATGGCAGGAGTGTATACGTCAAGGAATTGAGTGGTAGCACCACTCTTAGAACCGGTCATGGCAGTATGTTCAATTTCCAGACGAAGCACTTCAGCGGCCTCTAACATACTGATGGTTTCATCAATTAATGCTGTATCGCCTTTGTACATATCGCGGATAACCACCAAGTTGTCAGCAAGCTCTGTCATCAGCTCATTGGAACGTGTCTGATACTGACTGATGGTGTTAATCTTATTCGTAACCATAGCAATACTTACACACTTGATACCTTCCTGTACACAGCGTTGAGCATCCAATGTACGGCTTGATAAAGAATAGCTGTAGTTATGAAAATTCACCAGCTGTAAGCCTACATAAACAAGTCCGCCAAGGAAGAAGAAGGCGGCGACACCAAACATAGCCAAAGTTCTGCCAAAGCTTTTAAGGAGCTTTTGTTTGATTGGCAGATTCTTTAGTGCTTGCCCCTTGGGTATTGCATTAGAAACGGGATTTTTCTTGAAAGATAGTTTTTTCATGGCAATTCCTCCATTGCAATATAATCAGAATGTTATACAACGGTAGTCTGTTTCGCATTCAGATTATAAATGTTCCTATTAATATGTAATAATCTAATAACATTTTAATACAAAGAGATAAAGCATTCAATTAAAAAGTGGTAAAAACAGAAAAGAATAACTAAATTAAACAAAACAAACATAATTAACAGAAAAATATTGATGTTTATAGTGAAAAGTGATAATATTATTGAGTAAGAATCTACAAAAAAAGATTGAAATAGATAAAATGTTTGCTAAAGCAGCGACAAAAAGAAAGGTAGATGGAGATTATGAAAGAAAAGGCACACGGTGCAAAGAAAGTAGTAGGACAGGAGGCACAGCTTACACAAATTGTAAAGAAAATTTTTGCAATTATTGTAGTGGGTGTCATTATGTTGTTGGCAACATTTATTTCCAGTATGCTGAATTCAAGGGCATCTTCAGCACAATTGGAAGTTACCATGGCGTTAAATCAGTATAGACTGGGGTCAAAGGCTTTGACAGCAGCAGTACAGTCCTATGCTGTGGATGGTAATACACATTATTATGATATGTATATGCAGGAGTTAAATGTAGATAAGAATCGTGATCATGCATTAGAAGTGCTTCGTCAGCATGATATTACGGAAGAAGAATGGGCAATGCTTGATGAAATTGCAGGCATGTCAGAGGGCTTGGTTCCGTTAGAGGAAAGTGCTATGGCATGTGTACAGGCAGGTGACTTTGCAGGTGCGCAAGGCTATGTATTTGGAGCTGAATACGAAGAAACAGTTGAACTGATTAACTCAGTAACAGATGATACGATTAATCAGATACAGGAAAGACTGGCAAGCGAGCAGAAAATTATGGCATTCGTGCAGGGAATTGCAATGCTTGTCTTTGCGGCTATTGTAGCTGTTGTTGTATGGCAGATTATTGTAATCATTAAGTTTGCCAAGGCAGAGCTCTTAGTACCTATTAAGAAAGTCTCTGAACAGATGGTATTTATTTCAAGAGGTGACTTTAATCAGGAGTTGACCTTAAAGGAAGATGAATCAGAAGTCGGTACTATGGTAAGCGCAATTGATACCATGAAGAATAATACTCTTTCCATTATTCAGGAGGTTTCAAATACTCTTGAACAGATGGGCAATGGAGATTACCGTATTACTTTACATGAAGCATATGTGGGTGAATATTCAGAAATCAAAGAGTCCTTCCTTAAGATCGGCGAGAAGATGAGAGAAACCATTGGAACCATTAAGACGGTAACAGAACAGATTGAGGCAGGTTCAAGTCAGCTGGCATGCGCAGCGCAGGATTTGGCAGAAGGTTGTACGGCGCAGGCTACACAGGTTACTTCCGTAGTAGAGAACGTACAGGAGATGTCAGATGTCACAGAAAGTACTGCCAAGGAAGCAATGGATAGTGTTGCACTTTCTACCAAAGCAGGAGAGACTCTGATGGAAGGTAATGCTAAGATGGATGAACTGGTTACAGCTATCGGTGAAATCAGTAAGTGCTCTGAGCAGATTAGTACAATCATTAGTGCGATTGAAGATATCGCTGAGCAGACAAATCTCCTTTCACTCAATGCTTCTATTGAGGCGGCAAGAG
>JAZNMO010000089.1:0-6484 GCA_045579665.1 Lachnospiraceae bacterium | reverse complement strand
GATTCCAAGTCCAGTTAAACTGGCTTGTTTTCCGTTTTGTATGTTTCCATACTTTACTGTTTTTAGGTTTTGTTCTCTGAACAATTCTTTATTAAGAATTTTCAGGGTTGCATTACTGTTTATTTGTCAAGGTTCTGTTTTTGTTTTATTTTCCATCTTCATGTCAAAGATGTAACGGAGAAGATGGGATTTGAACCCATGCGCCGCTGTTAACGACCTACTCCCTTTCCAGGGGAGCCCCTTCGGCCAGCTTGGGTACTTCTCCAAGCCATTACATGGTTTTCACTTTTACATTAAAAAAGTGAGCGGAGAGGGTGGGATTCGAACCCACGCGCCCTTGCGGACAAACGGTTTTCAAGACCGCCTCGTTATGACCACTTCGATACCTCTCCAAGTTATTTAGTTTTCATCGCATCTGCTTCAATCAGCAGCGCAATATTTATTATACATATTAGCTTGCGTTCTGTCAACAACTTTTTTTATTTTTTTAAAAGTTTTTTTGAAGCTTGCTTTTGTTATCGTCCGTCGAACGACTACTTGGTTATTATATTTCGGTAAACCCAATATGTCAACAATTATTTTTCATTTTTTTAAAGTTTTTTCATTTTCTGTCTCTTCATGAACAAAGAGAGGTTTTTACACCCCTCTCTTGTCTAAACAATACTTTCTATTGCAAAAAACTTTCCGCAACATTCAGATCTTCCGGTGTTGTTATCTTAATATTCTGATAAGAGCCTTCTACAAGCTTTACCTTCTTCTTTTCAAAATATTCTACTACCATAGCATCATCTGTAACAAATACTCCCTGTTCTACCAGCTGCTGCTCCTGCTCTATGAGTTTATTATATGCCGATGCTATCACTTGGTAAGAAAATACCTGTGGTGTCTGCACCTGCCATACTCTTGCTCTTGGCGGTGTCATCTCCACAAAACCATCTTCATCCGAAATCTTAACAGTATCCTTAACAGGCATTCCTACTACGCAAGCATCCGTAACCTTGACCTGTTTCAATGCACGTTCCAATATCTCTGTAGTAATAAATGGCCTTGCCCCATCGTGAACAAATACATAATCTGTTGGTACAGAAATAGCCTTTATTCCATTTGCCACGGAGTGATATCGTTCTCTGCCTCCTTCTACAATAGCACTTATCTTAGCAAAACCATATTTTTCCACAATCTCCTTACGGCAATATTCCTCTTCACCTTTTCCTACCACCAAAATAATATGATCTATAAAAGAATCCTCAAATGCCTTCAGAGAGTAATATAAAACCGGTTTATCTGCTAAAAGAAGATACTGCTTTTGTATCTTGCTCTGCATTCTTTTCCCTTGACCTGCTGCCAATACAATCGCTGTTGTATGAGACGACATACCCCTGCACATCCTTTCTTCTCAGATATATTTGAATCATCTCTCTCCTAATCTCAAATTAGGTACTGCATTCAAATCATATCCATCTCTCTTGCCATTCATATAGTCATAATAGCCTGCAACACCTATCATTGCCGCATTATCCGTACAATAAATGGGTGATGGGTGATAAAACTCTATTCTACGCTTTGCACATTCCTTTTCAAATGCTTCACGAAGGCTTGAATTTGACGCAACGCCGCCTGCAATGGCAAACTTATGGAATCCGTATTCCTTTACTGCTTCAAGTGCATGCTCTACCAGTACATCTATAACAGCCTTCTGGAAAGAAGCCGCTACATCTGCACGATTCACTTCTATATTCTTCATTTCGCAAGAATTGAGATAATTTAAAACAGCTGACTTCAATCCGCTAAAGCTAAAATCATAGTTAGACTCTCCTACCTTTGCACGTGGAAAATGAATTGCCTCCGGATTGCCTTCTTTAGACAGCTTATCTATCTTTGGTCCGCCCGGATATCCAAGTCCAATGGCTCTTGCCACCTTATCAAAAGCTTCTCCTGCAGCATCATCTCTGGTTCTGCCAAGAATCTGATACTCGCCATAGTCATTCACCACTACCAGATGCGTATGACCGCCTGAAACAACAAGACACGCAAACGGTGGCTCTAATTCTTTATTCTCTATATAATTCGCACTGATATGCCCTTCAATATGATGTACACCAATCAAAGGCTTCCCTGTCGCAAAACTGATTGCCTTTGCCGCAGAAACGCCCACTAACAAAGCACCTACAAGTCCCGGACCATAGGTTACTGCAATTGCAGTAATGTCATCCATTGTCACATGGGCCTCCTCAAGCGCCTCTTCGATAACCTGATTAATCTTCTCAATATGCTTTCTTGATGCAATCTCCGGTACAACACCACCATATAATGTATGCAATGCAATCTGTGAAGAAATGACATTAGACAGTACTTCTCTGCCATTTTTAACAACCGCAGCTGCCGTTTCATCACATGAGCTTTCAATTGCCAATATCAGTACATCTTTGTTTTCCATGATAAATTCCTTTCCAACAATACGCCTATACCAACGGCATAGGCGCATCCAAATCTTTATTTTGTCTCAGGCACCTGGAAGCCAAAAATCTTCCAGTGTCCTGTTTCAGACTCTTTTCTTAATACAAATAAATGTTTTGAGGTTGAATACTCTGCTTTTGACTTTATTGTATAATCACAATAAAGCTGCGCCATCTCATCACCATCTATCTCGTAAAACTCTACATCCGTACTTGAAGATGGTGTAAACGTAGTAATCGAATACCCTTCATCCTTAAAACTTATGACATCTGCTTTCAAATCCACAATATATTCATCTCTTGGATTGATTGCCAAAAGCTCTGTATCAAAAAGAGCCAGCAGTTTATCTGCCATTTGTTCGAGTTGCTCGTCCGTATATTCTTCATTATGAAGACACTTAGTTACTTCACTATAATACTTTACTACTTCCTTCGGCGTTGGCGGATAGTTTGTGTCCAGATTCTTCAGCAATACATTCTGTACCGCTGTCGGCACATAATCATCCTGTGTCTGCTCCATCCTGTTAGACATATGAAAATAATATGCCAGAAGCAACACTGCCATCAACACTACAACTACAATTCCTACCTTTTTCTTCCCCATAATACTCCACCTTTCCTTTCCCTTTGTTACACTTCTCCTTTGTTATGCTTCTTCATCCTCAAACAATAATTCTTCACTTCTTCCGTCCTTTGCAATATAGGTTTCAGGGAAAATCGCCCTTACTTCCTTAGTATATTCCTCCGGTCTGGTCAGTGATGGTGAATAATGTGTCAGCCACATCTTCGCCACATTTGCTTCCTTCGCCATCTTGGCTGCTTCATAGAAGGTCATGTGCTTGTACTCCTTGGCCTTATCCTTCTTATCCGGCTCTCCATACATTCCTTCACATATGAAAAGGTCTGCATTCATGGCATTACGCACAATTCCTTCTGTCGGTCTTGAATCCGTACAATAAGTAACCTTGAGCCCCTTTCTTGCCTCACCCATTACCATATCAGGCGTATAGGTTCCCTCGGGCAGCTCTATGGTCTCTCCCTTTTGCAAGCGGTTCCAATAACGTCGGTCAAGCCCAAGCGCCATTGCCTTATCCAGCTGGAACTTGCCCTTTCTCTCTATTACAATATTATAGCCATAGCAGGTAACGTTGTGATTCACTCTGAAGGCTTCAATCCGAAATCCATCAAACTCAAAGCTCTGCTCTGGCTGTGTAATCTCCATAAACTGTAACTCAAAAGGAAGCTCCGGCGCAATCACTCTAAGCGCATTCACTACCTTCGTCAGTCCCTTGGGTCCAATCATAAGAAGCGGTGTTGTCTTCTCTGCATTCCCCATCGTCAAAAGCATCCCGGGTAACCCCGCAATATGGTCTGCATGATAATGGGTAAAACACATAATATCAATGGGCTTAGGGCTCCATCCCTTCTCCTTCATTGCTACCTGCGTTCCCTCACCGCAATCTATCAATATACTTGTTCCATTGTAGCGTGCCATCATTGATGTTAGCCATCTGTACGGAAGCGGCATCATACCGCCTGTTCCTAATAAACATATATCCAGCATTTAATTACCATGTCCCTTTCTAAATTTGCCTTATATGGCTAATTGGGGCTGTCTGCACTTCTTTTCCACATAATCAGTGCATCATCTGTCGGCTTTTGATAAAAACTCTTACGCACACCCTCTGTTACAAAGCCATTACGCTCATACAGTCTGATTGCAGACTGATTCTGACTTCTTACCTCTAAGGTATAGTCCCAAATACCGCGCTCTGACCCTAATGCAAACATTGACTTTAACAAGGCATCCGCAATCCTTTGTCCACGATACTGCTCGTAGACCGCAACATTGGAAATATCTCCTTCACCGACAATCTCAGACATCATACAGCCGCCGACAACCTCATCCCCGCATACGGCGACCAGATAAACTCTGTCCGAACGTGTTAATATATCTTCAAAATCCTCGCGTCTCCAAGGCATGGAAAAACAGCTCTGTTCCAAATCAGTCACCGCATCCACATCCTCTGACCGCATTTCTCTAATCACTAAGTCACTCATCGTAATCATTGTGCACTTTCCTGCTTCTCATTGCGCTCTCGCTCTGCCTGGGAAAGTCTCAAGTAATCCGGTGCGTGCTCTGCTGCCGTCTCACTGACTCCCTTCGCATAAAGCTGCATACCATAAGTTCCCACGCAGGCTGCTCTTTGACGATTACAGCTTGCAGGCGCAAAGGTATAAGGAACACGAAGCACCTCTGCTATCCTTTCCTTAAAAACAGCCACACCATCTCCCAAGAAAATGACTTCTCTTTCAAAAGAATTTAATGTGTCCAATATCTCCTGTATATCAACAGCACACTGCTCCACTAACGGAAGTAATGTGTAGTCATCTGCCTCTGTCTTATCAAACTCGTAAATACCTGTGTATACCTGATTCCTTCTGGCATCCATAAGCGGACATACCAGCTTATCCGTTCCATACAAATTAAATGCCAGTGCCTCTACCGTCGGAACCGGAATAATCGGCTTATCAAGCGCAAGTCCCAAACCCTTAGCGGTTGCAGAGCCGATACGAAGTCCCGTAAAGGAGCCCGGTCCTGCCGCAATGGCAATGGCATCTATCGTAGCTAAATCAAGCTCTGTCATATTGCGAATCTCATCCATCATAGGCATAAGTGTCTGCGAATGTGTCTTCTTATGATTCATGGTATACTCTGCAATTAAATTATCATCCTCTATCACTGCTACTGAAGCTACAAGCCCAGAGCTGTCTAATGCAAGAATCTTCATTCTTCTATTGTTATCCTCCGAAAATCAAAGCCTTTTTCAAGGTCCTTTTCTATTATTATCTTCTTAGCGCTTGCCGGAATAATCTCTTCTATCAAACTTGCCCACTCTATGATGCAAAGGCCATCTCCATAGAAATAATCCTCATAGCCAATCTCATCCATCTCTTCTACATCACCGATACGGTATACATCAAAGTGGTAAAAGGGAATCCTGCCCTCTTCGTACTCCTGTACAATGGTAAATGTGGGACTGTTTACCGGCTCTGTAATACCAAGTCCTGCTGCCACACCCTGTGTAAATACCGTCTTACCAACGCCCAAATCGCCATCCAATGTATATACATCGCCTGCCTTTGCACGCTCTCCCAGCTCCTTTCCAAGCTGAAAGGTATCTTCAGGTGTCCATGTTTCTATTATCATATCTTTTCCTTTCTAATCACAAGCTCCATTTCACGAAAGCTTATGAACGAATCTTAACCTTATCAGGCGGCATATGTGTAGAAATCATCTCAATCAATGCCCCCTTCTTATCTCCTAAATCCTTCTTAGGAAAAATAGAAGCTGTCGCACGAGAAGTATACAATATAATGCTACTGCTTGTGGAAACCGCCTTAAAACAACTATCCCAGCTCTGCTGCTCTGTGCTGTCATCCTGCGAAACACTAATACCTTCGTCCGTCATCTTATAATGAAGAGGCTTCTTGAATGCCGGAGTCATCTGCGCCTGCTGGTGAGCTCTCAAAAGCAGCGTCACAGGTAAATAACCGATAACCACTACTCCTGCTATTAAATATATCGGATAATGATTGGTTAAAAACACCATAATCATAAAAACTCCTGCTATCGTCCCAACAATTCCTGCCATCTTAGAGTAAGTATGATACATCAGATAATCATACAGAACACCAGGGGTAATCTTAACGTCAAATTCTAACTCCATATAAATACTCCTCTTTTCAATCTCGAAAAAGCACCTGCGGAACACAGGTGCTTCGATATTAACTTAATTCTATTATAACGAAAACTTCTTAAAGTGCAAGTCCTACTACTTTCCTAGTCTCATGGTAAGAGCAATACGCTTCTTGGCAACATCAACTTCCATTACCTTCACGTCTACAACATCACCTACGCTGACTGCTTCAAGCGGATGCTTAATAAACTTGTCCGTAATCTGAGAAATATGAACCAAACCATCCTGATGCACACCAATATCTACGAATACACCGAAATCGATTAC